>JBQTJB010000241.1:0-7151 GCA_052387555.1 Blastocatellia bacterium
AGCGTCGTTTTCTATCAGGGTGACGAACAGCGAATCACAGGTTCGCGCGCGGTTTGGAACTACAAGACCAAACTAGGCGTTTTTGAGGATTCAACTGGATTTACGAATCAAACCAACGACGGCACGGTGATCTACTTCACCGCCGAACGCGTCGAACGAACGGCTCTTGATGAAGTGCTCGTAACGAAAGGGAAGTTTACCGCTTGTGAAGAAGCCGTGCCGAAATGGTCGTTCACCGCCGACGAAGCACGCATAAAGGTGAACGACAAAGTAAAGCTGAAAAACGGCAAGTTTCGCGTAAAGGATGTTCCGTTGGTTCCATTGCCGTACGCTTCGATCCCGATAAAGGAGCGTGACAGAAGTTCGGGATTTCTTACGCCGACGATCGGCTATTCGAATAACAAAGGTGTCCGTTTGTCGGGCGCTTATTTTCAGACGCTGGGGCGTTCAGCCGACGCGACGATAAGAGCCGATCTGTATAGTGCGCGAGGCTTTGGATATGGGCTCGATTTTCGTTCTCGTGCAAATTCGAGGTCGTATTTTAATGCCGGGTTTTATGCCGTCGAAGATCGAGTTATCGGGCCGGGTGCCAGCCCGGAAAACCCGGATCAGGGCGGTTCGATCGTTTATGCGGAAGGCGTACAATATTTTCCGAACGGGTTTACGGCCGCCGTTGATCTGCGCCTGACATCGAGTCTCGCTTTCCGCCAGGTATTCTCCGACGGTGTTCAGCAGATCATCTCGCCGATCGAGGTTTCGCAGGCGTTCGTCAACAAAAGCTGGAACAACTATACGTTGAATTTGCTCGCTCGTTCACAGGTCATTTCGCTGCCCAACATTCGCATAAAGACGCGAAATCTGCCGAGCGTAAATTTCGAAAAGCGGCCGTCGATGCTCTCATTTCTGAAGCCCGTTTATTTTTCTTTCAAGACCAGCATAGAGGGCATATCACGCCGTGAAGAGGTCGACGATCTTGCCCTCTATCAGCAGCAGACCGGCGGCGATCCGGTCATATCTCCGGCCATCGGCCAGCGATTGGATGTGTATCCGATGCTGACGCTTCCCATAAGTACAAAGTATTTCAATTTTACCGCCTCCGCTTCTACTCGGGTCACTTACTACTCAAACTCGTTCAACGACATGCGGCAGGTCGTCGGACGTGACGTGATCCGCAAATACGGCGAATTCGAATTCGACATTCGCCCGGTCGCCCTTGCCAGAAATTTTTACGGCAGAGAAAACAAGTTTCGGTTCCGTCACGTCATCGAACCGTACGCGACGTACCGGTTTGTAAAGGGAGTGGATAATTTCAACAAGATCATTCGGTTCGATCACGTGGACACGATCACTGACACGAACGAGGTCGAATTCGGCCTGACAAATCGCATCTACACGCGACGCTATGCCGAGGCCGTGACCACAGAGGCACAGAAACGGCTTGCAGCTCAGGCTAGTGAGTCAAATGCGAATGGACAAGAAACAGATGCTGTCGGGAAATCCAACATCAAAGATCCAAAATCTAAAATCGACCAGGTTCAGCCTTACGAAATTTTTACGCTGACTGTTCGCGGCAAGTATTTCTTCGACAAAACATTCGGCGGCGCGTTGATACCGGGACAGCGAAACCAGATCATGCCGATAACGGCGATGAGCTTTTACACATTCGGCGGGGTGCCGCGTCGCTTTTCGCCATTAAATATCGACGCGACCTATCGCCCGCAACGAACAGTTTTTGTAAACACGCGGCTGGATGTCGGCGTTCAGGGTGATTCCGTCCGGGCGGTTTCCGCGGCAATCGGTTATGACACAAAACTGCTAAAGATTTTCCAGACGTTTTACTACACGCGGGCGGTAGATCTGGTTCCTTCACTAGCCCAATATGCCGACAGCCGCGGCAAAGAAGCCGGAACGATCCGCGGTTCGCAATGGAGCCCGTCCGTTTTCATCGGCGACCGCGATAAAGGCATGTACGGCGGGACCTCGCTGTTTTTCGATTTCGAGAATCGCCGAGCCGCACGGCAAACGCCGCTTATCAGCTCGCTCTACACGCTCGGGTACGCATACGATTGCTGCTCGCTTGCCATACAGTACTACACCTTCAACGTCGGCGTCCGCAACGAAAACCGGTTCGTCTTCTCCTTCCGCCTGAACGGCATCGGCAGCTTCGGCACCGAACAATTCGGCCAGGGGTTGCGGTGAAGCTGTTTCACAGGTCCAGAGATGTTTCGTGTGATTGTAAAAGTGAGGTGCTAATTCTTACTTAACAGCTCATTTAATCGCTCGGTGAGGTTGGAAATTCTGTAATTTACCTCGTCGGATGAAGAATCCTGTGATTGCCAATACTGAAGTTCATCGAACAGGCGGTTTCTTTCGTCTGGATCGTACTTAACTGGTGGTAATTTCGGCGAGTTTTCGAGAACTATTGCACCTAACCCGCGAACATTTGCAGATTTTTCTCTTATAATCCGACGGCTGGTTTCATCAATTAATTCATCCAAAGAAGACATAATTTGCAAAGCCCTTTCCTTGCCGAGGAGGCGTTCGAAAACTTTACTATCAGCCTCCATCATTGCTAACAGTGCGGCGGGAGTATCGGCCGCCAAGTCGTCCAACTTTGCTTTTTCTTCGCCCGATAAGTGCAGCCTATCCAGATAACTGTCCATAAAAACACATGGAATAGCTTGGTTAATCTAGGAAATAGAATACGCTTCCGAGCCTAATTTTGCAATATAAGCGTATGGTATCGAACCGTATCCGGCTGGTCCATAACTATTTTGAATTCCCCAATTTCCGCCCCAGCTGTTACGCAGAATGAAGCGCCCACCGCCTAATCCTGTATTTGGCAGATCGATATAGCCCACAAAACACATGGCATGGCCGCCCGAGGCAATCTCATTAGGAACGGGCATCGTTATGTCGCCGGTATAAGCAACCCAGTTGCTTCCGAACCATGAATTGAAAACGGGAACGGAAAAAGCTACACAGCGGCCGTTTGCCAATTCGTTCTTTATATCGGTAACCGAAGTTGGAGCCAGTTGATTAAAGGTTTGAATCCTATATGTCAAAGCATGAATCTGGGCATTATTCGGCGGCGATCCTTGGCCTTCGTTGCCGGGAATCGGGTTTGGATTATAAGCCCATGTTGCCTCCAGACAGCACCCATCGCGTTGAAGTAACGGGATCGCGACGCCTAGCCATGTTCCTTCTTCATTCGGAATGCCGTCGTTCCGCTTACAGTTCCAATACAAGAATTGCTCGGAGAGATCCTGATAAGCGCCATTGACATTAAGGAAATGCTCATAAGCCGACAGAGCAGCGTGAGCAACACATGTGCCTCGGGCCTCCTGGTTGCGGATCGGAGGCATATTGCCGATCATATTTACGTTTGCCAACGGAGCGGCAGGCGGCAGGCTGAAATTCGGAACGCTCATTAAAGGCGGAACCTTTGCTATGTCGGCGCCGAGGGTAAATACTCCCTGCTCAATCTGGGCCAAAGCTGCATTTGGAATCTTGCTTGCTTGAGCCATGCTGCTGCTAACCGTCTGTGAAAAGTCTCCGAGTTTAACCCCAAGATAATCAGCCAACTCAGGACCGGCGACCTGTGCCATATTGACGAACTGCTCAAGGCTTTGCTCACCGCTTAGCCCAAGAGCTTGTAATTTATCAAGGTAACTGCTGACTTCTGCAACATCTTTCAAATTTTTCATACTAATCTCCTCTTTTTTAGACCTTCAAAGCCGCCGTCCGCAGCTTCGGCGCCGAACAATGTAGTCGCGAAAATCAATCAGTTCGGCTCGCGTCGCAAAATACCCAGGCCTTTGCCCTTTACAAACCACGACCAACCGAAGAACCAGATGGCGATTGACTCAAGCCAGAAAACAGGCGTCAGATAGTCCGGCAAGGGATAGCCGATTTTAGCCAGTAAAGCTACAACCCCAATTCCCGCTATGCACCCGACAATGATAAGGCCGCAAGCATAATAGACATTATTTCTAACCGGTTTAAGATCATCGGTCGGGCCAATGTCGTCTTTTTGGAAAAGGACAAGACAGAAATACGCCAACGTGCCGAACAGCCCTGCGGCGAAAAGGTAGTGCAAAATCCCGATCATCGTGCGTTCGGAGCCGTCCGCAGTCGTCGGAAACAACGCGACGCCGACAGCAAAAACACAAGCCAGGTCGCCCGCTATGTCGTCCTTTCGTTCCTTGCCTCTGTAAGACAGCAGAAAAACTCCGATGGCGCACAGGCTGCCTACAAGAACGCCGCCAACCGAGCTCCAATAATATGCGCTGATCGAGCTAAGGATAAAATCCTTATTCGACGGCTCCACGCAGCCAAAGTGTCTTACGCAAACCCAATCGACAAACAGCCTGCCGACAAACAGAGCGATCGGCAACACAATTCCAATTACCCCAATCGCCTTCCGCAGCGTCAGATACGAAATCACCGGCGAGTCATCCCCGCCATTTTCAGACTTCTTCGCCATGCCGCCTCCGCCCCTACAAACTCATATGCGAAATTGAATAAAAGCTCTCAAAAATTTCCAATAATGACCACTTTCAATCGTCATCGGTGGCAATATTAAACTCGGAAACGATAGGTAAATGATCTGAAATGTCGCGTGTGTAAGTAGTACAGGTTTTGCCAAAAAAACTGAACGGAAGCAGCCGCGTGCTTCCCTCAATGTACTCCGTGGTGAAGTCTCTTGAGATTGCGTAACCATCGAGAAGGTTCCCAGCTTTAGGACTGCATTTGCGGTAATGAGAAAGCTGCCCTAAAAGGAAATCCGTCGACACAAATCGAAGAAAATTATCCGGGCTTAGAGCCAAAAAATTGACTTCGTCATTCGCAATATTTCCTTTGCGCGGAATCATGTTGTAATCTCCGATGACAAGCACATCTTTTTCGTTCCCAGACACTGCCCGCGAGATAAACTCTCTAATGGCGACTGCCTGTCGGGACCGCTTCTCACGATCCACGCATTCTCGCGAGGATTTAAGGTGAATGCCAATCACGACGAAATCGAAGTTTCCGATCCGAACGTTAGCGGCAAGGGCTTTTCTGGATCTTTTTTCATCGGGCAGATCGGTTCCGCTCAGCAGTTTCGCTCCTGTCACGGTTACTGTATTCTTAAAGACCAAAGCAATGTATTGGACAACTTCTGCTTTCTGAGGCAATATGATCGCGCTGTATTCATTCCCCAGTTCAGTAACTATTTTTGATGGGACTTCATTGTCATTTACTTCAGAAAGTACAATCAAATCAGGATTTATCTTACGAATCGCTTCTGCAATTTTTTCGATCCTTGGTTGAGGAATTTTCTCTTCTCCAAAAATATTCCAACCAGCAACTACGGCCTTTTGTTGTTGCCCAAAACTATTTGCAGCACTTAGAAAAACTAAGAAAACCGCCAAAACACTAAACCGTATTAATAGCATTCTCATTGAACTGTCTCCTTGCAATAAAAATAACTCTGTTCGATTTTAGTTTGTCCAATTCGGCAGACATGCTGTCTGCTTCTCCTCATTTATAATGAAAACTATTTAGTCTTTGACTTCCGTTATTGCCTAACGCCCGAACTGACTGTTTGCCTATTGTCCCTGTTGATGACTGCTACTTCAATCTGGAATGTGAAGGGACAGATTTGGCTGATTCGCACCTTGTGATCCTGAAGGATGCCGGCAATAGCTTTCTTCGGAATCAGAATTACTTTTGTCAGGTCTGTACCAAAAGGCACTTCTTCAAGCTCATGCATTGACACCGAAACGATGTTCTGACGATGGGTTTCTTTCTTGCTCGGAAAAAGTTTTTCAAGCGCGGGAATCAGCAAATTTGAGTAATTGTCTAGAACCAGGTCGAGGTCACGACCCTTGCTCGGAAATCTGATATTGGAGGCGAATGCTCCAAGATTTCCTGCTAATTCGAGATATTTAAAAACTCGCGTGCGGTTTCGGCGGCTGTCGCGTCCCTCGACAGAGTTGATCGCCATTTCGAAAGTGAGAGGGCGTTATCGAATCAAATCACCCGAACATGTGGGATATTCTTTTTTTTCCATACGGAAGCCCGGATCAACTTGTCCGGAAGGTACTCCTCGTATGTTATTAAAGTCTGCGAGATCCACGTCATGCCATTTACTCGGGTTTTTGTAACTATCATCTTTTTTCTTGTTTAAATCTGCCTTGCTGTCCTTGTCGTATTGCTTTTGCAGAAGCACGCCTACTTCCAATGACCCGTTGTAAACAAGTATAGAAGCCCCTATATATTCATTCTGTTTTTCATCCTTAAGGTTGTTATACATGCGAACTGCAATGACGTAATACTCGTTATCGGTAACTCCACCGAACAGATCGCGCACAGTTTGACGGTCAAGGATATTCATTCGGATATCCATAGGAGCAAAGCCGACGACGGATTTCATGCTGACTATTACCTTGACATCTGGCAGAAGTTGGCCGTCGGACGTGCGGGCCGTTAGTTTAACAATCGCAATGGCCGGACGGTCTTTTTCTAGCAGAGGAGCGACTGTGGGTTTCCAAACTATTGTCGCTTTTTTGCCCTGCCCAGATACTTCGATCCACTTTCCGTCTTCATCCGTGGCCGGTTTCCACGAGAATGTCGCGCCCGTATCCTCTTGGTTTGCAATCGCTTTAGTCACCTGTGCGGTTATTTCCTGACTGCTGTCTTTTACAAGAGTGATAACGCTGTCTGTAAGCGTTACATAGGCTGAAGCCTGTTTTAGCTGCACGTAGAAACTTATCGGCGTTTTGGTCGGAAGTCCAAGCTGAGAGGAATTGATATCGATTTTTGCCAACAGACTTGATGCAGTAATAGTTCCTGTAGGTAGAGGAGTTTTTGGTGAAAGAATAAGCAGATTGTTCTTTATCTCGGCCTCTACAAGACTCTTGTTGTCAGAAACCGGGTCAACTTTGCCTGAGGGAATCGAAGTCCCGTAGGATGTATTTGACGCGCCCGTGAAATTTAATATCAGATATGCCTTTGCTCCCTCCTCAATTTGCAATACGTCATTATTTTTAACAGGCTGGTTATCTCTGGTTTTCAGAGAGATTGATTCAATTTTATCAGAGACTTTGACGTTAAACTTTACCAACTCCTCGTTTCTCAATTTTGCGACTACTTCTTGTGTCGATTCC
>JBQTJB010000242.1:0-23678 GCA_052387555.1 Blastocatellia bacterium
ATACGCAGAGACCTTAGACCATGTCCGCCTACAGAGGCCAAACTGTTCGGGTTCAATTCCGTTCGACAACCGACAGCTCGTTGACCACTACATTCCGCGTGGACAGCGCATCGCTGCAATAAACAGGAAGTATCGCAGCAAAGAGAAAGGGGAGCATCATCGCTCCCTTTTCCTCTTTTGATTAGCAGAAAGCGCTTCCGATCAATCTTCGTCAGGGCCGAAACGGTAAACAAGAAATCCGATCGCCCTTGCGGGTTTGCCGCCAAAAGAGGGTTTGTCGAATTTAGATTCCAGAGCCGCGCGTTCCGCTTCGGGATGAAGGAGTTTATTCCCCGTTCGAGACTTTGCGGTAAGTACGTTTCCGTTTTGGTCGATCAATATCACGACTTGTACCGGCCTTCTTTTCTTAGTTAGGAACGAAATCGGATCGGTTGACAGCGGCCGGATTTCCTATCACGACGAACCGGATGTTCTTCATATATTTGTTTGCGACCGACCGAACGTCCTGAGACTTTACGCCGCGAACGCGGTTTAGAAACTCGAACGAATTTTTCCAGCCGCCGCCGATAAGCTCGTACCGTGCGAGTTCGCCGACCTGGGCAATGCTCGTTTCCTGTCCCATGTAATATCGGGTAAGGAAATATGAAGCGATCTCGTCGATCACGCCTTCGTTCAGCACGCGTTCCTGAAGAAATCGTATCTGTTGAATCATGGCCTTGGTGGCTTTGTTAGGGTCGCTCGTCGAAACCGAGATGTTTGCCGTGTTGGCCGCAAAATTCTCCAATTCGGCGTCCGGTGCATAACTTAGCTGCAGCCTTCCGCGAACCTCTTGATAGACGAGCGTCTGAAGGATAGAAATCGCCACGCGCATCGGGTAATAGTCCTGATTATCAAGCGACGGAGCAGCGAACGTTCCCTTTACATAATTCGTCGGCAGCGAGCGTTGGGTGACGTCAAGCGAGCCCTTCGAAAAATCGAGCACCGGAAACGGCTGATCCTTGTAGCTTCCACGCGGCAGTTTTCCGAACGTCGAGGCGATTCGCGTTTTAAGCTGTTCCTGGTCCAGATCGCCGACAAAAACGAACAGCAGCCGCGAAGTTTCCATCACATTCTTGTGATAGCCGCGAAGGTCGTCTGCGGTAAGCGAACTTATCGTCGAAGGTGTTCCGTTCACGTCATTTGCGTAAGGATGGCCAGCGTAAATAACCCGATCCTGCAGCGTATCGAGAGCGCTTTCCGGGACCGATCCGGCTTCGCGCAAGCCCGCGAGTATCTGCTCGCGGTTACGGTTTACATCGTCTTTGGTGAAAGCAGGATTAAGAAGCACCTCGGAAAATATCTCGAACGAACGGGCAAAATCCTGCCGCGTCGTGGCAATGCTGACGACACTGTAGTCGCTTAAGGCTCCAGAGGTGATGACGCTTCCCGATCCTGAAAGTTCACGCCGGACGGTCTGTCTCGGCAGATTCTTTCCGGCTTCGATCGCGGAAGCAAGCATCAGCCGTTCGATGCCGGCATTTTTTTCGTTTATGTTCCGTGCTCCTCCGCGAATAAAAAGCCCCCCTGCGATCGTAGGCGAATTCGGCCTGCGTTTGTAGATTACCTTCAAGCCGTTTACATCGAATTCCGAAACAAGAGCTGCTTGAGCGGAGAAATTATCGAGATTCTGCTGTCCGAAAGCTGCGGTAGAAACGACCAGCATCACACAAACGACGGAAAAGCGGTTTAAGCGATTCATATTCATTGCACACCTCCGATCAGGTCCTGCTCGGTCAAGTTTGCCTGCTTCTTTGCTTCCGGCGTTGCAAGAGCGACGGCCACATGGTTCTTTCCCTGGATATATGTTTTAACGTAACGATTGATGTCCGCGCGCGTGACTGCGCGCAGCTTTGCGTGATAACTGCGAAAATAATCGATGCCGGTCGACGACCACCAAAAACCGAGCGTATGTGCATATTCGCTAGCCTTTTCGCGTTCGAAAAGATCATTTGTTTCAAGTATCGTCTTTGCGCTTTCCAGTTCTTCGTCGGTGAAGTAATCCGGTTGAGTGAACGACGCCACTTCTTTGTACGCAGCCTTCAACGCGGCTTTGGCATTTGCAGGGCTGGTCGTCAAAACAAGATTTATCGGCCCGACGTTTCTCTGCGTGTAGTATCCGAAACCGACCTGCGCCGTTAATCGCGAATCGACAAGATTTCGCTGAAACCGAGAATTCGGCTGTGAAATGATGTATGAAAAAACGTCGGCGGCGTAGGTTGCGGCATCGTCCTTGCCTATCGACGGGCCGTGCCAGCCGATCTCAACGAAAATGTTCTGTCCGCCGCTATCGTCGATCATGGTGTCCGCCGGGCGTTCGATAATAGAACTCTCGCTCTTGGGGAGCGGGGGGTGATCGGCCAAAGGGAACTCAGTAAAGGGATCAACTGCACGTTTTTCCCAGCCGCCCATTATCTGCTCGGCGACGCGGAATACTTCCTCCGGCCTGGCGTCGCCCGTGACGACCAATGCTGCGTTATTCGGCACATAATAGCGGGATTGAATAGTCCTCATTTTTTCAAGCGTCGCGGTACGTATGGATTCACGCGTGCCTTGCGGGTCTTTACGCGTCGGATGTTTAAAAAAGAGTTTCTGTTTCATTGCCAGATCGAGGTAACCGAACGGATTTGCTTCGTGACGGTCTATCTCGCCGATAACGACGCGCTTTTCGTTTTCAAAATCCTGCTCGTCAAAGGTCGGATATCTGACCGAATCGTTCACGTAGCGAATGGCCGTGGCGAGATAATCCCGCGTGGTCGTGAAGTAATAGTTAACTATTTCTTCGCGGGTCGAGCCGTTGTAGATGCTGACCTTATTTGCGTCGTTAAGATACGAAAGGTCGCCGATCTTCGGCTTTAGGGAAAAAGCCCGCGAGCACTGCGGTATAGCCGTTAGCCCATTCTGCTGGCCGGAACTCTCACATTCGCGGAGCACGGCGGCGAGGTTCGGCTTGAAGAACATATGCTCATACAAGTGCGAAAGCCCGTGAAACTCGGGCGATTCGGTGAAAGAACCGTTACGAACGGCAAGCTCGACCGTCACGAGCGGCACCGACGGATCGGGAAGCACAATGACCTCGAGGCCGTTCGGCAGCGTTTTGCTGACAAATGGAACGGCGTATTCCGGGCGTTTCTCGGCTGCCTTTGACGTGACGGCGGCTTGGTTCGTCGCGGCAGACTTCGGCTGCTGAGCGGGAATATTGGTTGTTGCAATTGATAAAAGCGTTAAAAAAGCTAAAAGATTTTTCTTCACTCGAAACTCCTTATTACAAGCAGAAACACGACAGTTGGGGAATGTGTCTCTTAATTCTGAAAACAATCCGGGCGTCGGTTGCATGTGCCCGACGCCAGCATTTAATCTACCATACGGAGACTAAATCTATGGAACGAGATAATTTGATGCACGGAGCACGCACAGCGTTGAATACAATTCCCGAAATGCGCGAATGGGCCGAGAAATATTTAAAGGAAAAAACGCGGGGCGAGAATCCATCGATGACCGACGAAGAATTCGAAAAATACTGGAAATACCACAAGCCGGAAATTATGCATGCAGGAGCGGCGGATGCAGCAGCCGCTTTTCGCGCGCGGAAAGTTGAGGAATAGAGGAGTTGAAGAGTGGAGGAGAAGCGATGGGCGGGCTTGTCGTGAAACATCAGGATCTGGAAGTATGTCGTAAAGCGTTCGAAGCCGGAATGAAGATCTTTGAGGTTAGCAAACGATTTCCCAAGGAAGAAACCTACTCACTTACAGATCAGATTCGGCGCTCATCCCGATCGATATGTGCAAATCTTGGGGAAGCCTGGCGAAAACGGCGTTATCAAGCTGCATTCGTGAGTAAGCTTTCTGACGCCGAAGGTGAGGCCGCTGAAACCCAAACCTGGATCGAATTTGCGGTCCGATGTGAATATCTCGAACGGGAAAAGGCGAAGCAACTTTACTCAGAGTACGACGAAATTCTTGCGATGATCGTTTCGATGATCGCGAATTCGTCAAAATGGGTTCTCCCAACGGGGCGAAAATGAAAAAGAGAAGTGGATTTTTCCTCCACTCCTCTCCTCCTCTATTCTTCTACTTCGTCAGACTCCCGGCATTGCTTTTTTCAAAGGCTTGAGGATCAGGAAAAGAACAACTGCCATGAACAGCGCCATGCAAGCCAGCACGAGGAAGAACGTCGATTGCAGCCAGATGTCCCAGAAGACGCCGATCTGCGTCAGCTTGTTGCCGATTGCCGTGGCGACAAACCAACCGCCCATTAGAAGCCCGCGTTTGCTGATCGGGGCGACTTTCGACACGAGCGAGAGGCCCATCGGCGAGAGCATCAGTTCTCCGAGCGTTACGACCATATAGGCAAAGATCAGCCAGAAGGGCGACACCCGGAAAAGGTGAGACGTCTGAAGGAATTTTTCCTTATGGGCGTCGCCCTGTCCCGGGGCAACTTTGTTGATCTCGTAGATCAACCGAGATTGCCCGCTCTTGTAGGCAGTAACCTCGGCAGGCGTTAGCGGAGGCTTTCCTTTCTCGACGTTTTCTTTGTTTAAATCTTCGATCGCTTTGTCGGACATCGCCGAGAATTTAACGCCGTTGATCGCGTTCTTTTTGTCTGCGGTCTCAGCGGCCATCAGCTTATCGATCAAGTCTTTAGGAACGCCTTGGGCGACCAGGTTTTTTGCAACACGCTCATTCACCCTAAATTCGCCGGTGTTGATCTGTTCGGCGGTTCGAGTTGAATTTTCACCTATCGAAGCCCCGTACCAAAGAACGAGGAACGAAAGTCCCGTGAGCGTCATTCCGAAAGCCATTTTCGTCGGCGTCGAAGGTTCCTTTCCGCGACGATCCAAAAATCCCCAGAACCACACGAGAGGGAACGTCAGGATCAGGATCCAGATCGCGTTGATCGAATTTGAGATCGTTCCCGTGACGTTCCATTCGGTATTGTCGTCTGCAAAATATGTCAGCGTTGACCCGTTCTGGTGAAAGACCATCCAGAAGACTATTACGATCAAAAAGATCACGATCAGGGCCATGATGCGCTTGCTGTCCGAGACCGTATTCATTAGATCGGACGCTTTCTGCGACGCGTTTCGCGTATCCTGCTGATGGCTGGCATCGTGCGGCGGGGCATCAACGGCGGTCGCAGCGGCATCGGCTTGTTCCGAGGCCGAGAGAGAATGTTTGTTATCAGCCGATTTCACGTGCTCCTTCCAATACCAAAGCACGAAAACCGAGAGGACCATTCCGAATGCGGCAACCGCAAAAGCGGCGTGGAATCCGAAATATGCCCGTACAATCTCCATCACGATAGGAGCCAGAGCGGCGCCGACGTTGATGCCCATGTAAAAAATGTTGTACGCGCGGTCTTTCAAATGGCTGCCTTCGGGATAGAGGTTGCCAACCATCGTCGAGACGTTTGGTTTGAAAAATCCATTACCGATGACGAGGAACGTGAGCGCGAGATATACAGCCCAGATCGCCGGTATCGAAAGCGTCGCGTGGCCGGCCATAAAGAAGAAACCGCCGATCATCACTGCCTTGCGATAGCCTGTAAACCTGTCCGCAATGAAACCGCCGATGAGCGGACTCAGGTAAACGAACATCAGATATGTCGAATACAGCCACGTCGCTTCGGCGGCGGTCCAGCCGAAACCCTCTTTCGGATCGCGAAGATAGAGAGTAAAAAGCGCGAGCATCGAGTAGAACGAAAATCGTTCCCACATCTCGGTTGCAAATAGTACGGCCAAGCCTTTCGGATGTTTTGTCAGATCGCCTGTGTGCGACACGGCGTTCAATGTCTCAGCATTTGCACTCATTAAGTTTTCACCTTTGTTTATTGGAAATTTCGGAAGAGTTAGACGAGAATATAGCAGATAAATTATGTAACGAAAAGGAAATACTCGCTGAAACTAAACCTACGACTTCCTGCGTCATCATGTAAGGACGGTTCATATTAATCTATGGCGAACACATTCAGAGTTGAGAATTATAGATCCACGAACACGCTTACCATGGCTGTAACGGCCATGTTTGGACTGCTGATACTATGTAATATTGCTTTTATCGGGTTTTCTTTCGGCCTTATGCTCAGCCCTGATTGGGCCATAGATACTGAGGAAGGGTCTTTGCCAGTGTGGTTAATGTTCATCGGCCTGGTAGGCATTGGGTAACTAATGCTCAAAATAGCTACTATAGTCGTGTTTCTTATATGGGAACATCGTTCGTTTTCAAATCTTTCATCGCTAAAAGCCAGAAATCTTGAATTTTCTCCCGGTTGGGCGGTCGGATGGTGGTTCATACCGTTTGCAAATCTCATAAAGCCTTATCAGGCAATGAAAGAGCTATGGCGCGAGAGCGATCCCGATTACGACGAAAATCTTGGGTTTTTGTCGTCGAATCTTGGGGTGCCGACATTCTTTGGGTTCTGGTGGGCTCTATGGATTATCTCGAATATTGCCGGAAGAATTGCCGAAAGAGCCTCAGACGAACCCGGTGGTGGGGTTTCGAGTGCATTTCCATTTATTTTTCTAGTTGCAAGTGTTTTGTCGATTGCCGCTGCCGGGCTGTTGATTCTAGTTGTTCGGGATATTAACGAACGTCAGGAGGAGCGATTTAAACGACTGGGTATAGAAATTAATGATGTTCCGCCGCCTCCGACGTTCGGCAACGCAGCATAGACAAATGCATTTCCGCATCGATGTTTTCGTAATTTGCGGGAAAGCAGCGATTCCTCTAAAATAAAACATTCGTGCCCTTGTAGCTCAACGGTTAGAGCAGCAGACTCATAATCTGTTGGTTGTAGGTTCGAATCCTACCGAGGGCATTCCAAGAAAGTGAAAAACTAATAGCTAAAAACGAAAAGTTCAATCGTTTTTAGCTGTTAGTTTTTAGTTTTTAGTTTTTCTGGTAGCGCATAGGGGAGTTGAACCCCTCTTTCGAGGTTGAGAACCTCGCGTCCTAACCGATAGACGAATGCGCCGTTCGGAGAAAATTATATTCGCCCAGTTTCACCCCAATTGCAAGCATGGCTGGATTTTCGATCGAATGCTTTTTTCTTATTTTTCAGATTTGTTGCTTATGATTCGCGGTTAAAGACATATCCGCGAAAAGCACAAAATAAGAAAAACGAAACTAGAAGAAAATCAGAAGGAATAAGTATATGTTACGCCCGGGCGCGTTCCCCGGATCATCAGAAAAGTCAAAGCGTGCGTGTCGTCGAAAGTGTAGGTGAGGCTCGGATGCACCTTTACACCATCGAATTGAATCAAAGATGTTAGGTTATTTCTAATTCGAATACTCAGCCCGCCTATCGGCCGAAATTTCTTGTCGTAAGAGCTGTAAACTATCCCGCCATACGGTGCTATTGGCAAGCCCGTCCAATATTCGAGGTCTTTGCTTGCCGTAAGATAAACAGAGGTTCCTTCAGGCGTGCCGATTCTGTCGGAACTGATGCCGAAGATTATGGCCGGACGATTTTTTGTTTCGGTCACGGGAATCAGCGTAAGCAGCGGATGCAATTCGCCGACCTTCGGATTGTATTCTAGGCCGAAGTGAATGCGCGGTTTCCATCGATAAATGAGCGTCGCGCGCACGGCGGCTCGGTCGACCTGCCCGGCCAGCAGCCGTATTCCGGCGGTGAATTTTTTGGGGTTATCGGCCGTCCCCCGGACAGCCTGGCCTTCGCCGGGTCAGACAGGTCAGGCTGGGACAAGAGAAGCGTTTTTTTGCTTCGGTTTCTCCGCCTTTGCAATTTTTGTAGCCTCGGCTACTTTTGGCAGTAAGAGTTTGTCGAGTTCCTTTCTCAGCACATCCGGTTTGATAATGCCGATCTCGCGCCAAACGATCTTGCCCTCGCGGTTGATAATGACCGTCGTGGGCAGCACGGTGCCGACGCCGAATCGGCTCATGTCGTCCTGCGAAGCACCGACCCAAACCGGAAAATTCACCTTGAACTCTCGGATAAATTTAAGCACCTTCGCAGATTCGGCTGCTTCGTCGGCGGTGGCGCCGATCACCTGTACGCCGAGTGCTGCATAATCATTTTGGATCGCCGCAAGATCGGGCATTTCCTTCTTGCACGGCTCGCACCACGTAGCCCAAAAATTTAGCACCACGACGCGCCCGCGATAGCTGGCAAGGCTTTGCTCGGCTCCGGTCAGGTCTTTCAACGCAAGCACAGCGTCGTCTGAAACAGGTTTGGGTTTAACAGGTTGTTCTTTAAGTACGCGAAGCGAATTTACCTTGATGAACCTCTTGTCTTTCTCTACCCTGACATCGCCCTCGACCTCGACCATGTTCGGCACGAGATCCAGAAAATCCTTGCCATTCGGTTTGAATGCTCCGGCTTCCATCGAATAAAGGGTAAAGCCTTTTTCATCTTCGACGGCTAATGCCTGCGGAATTCCTTCTTCCGAACAATCAAGCGCGCATTTAGTGTCCGCTGCGTTTCCGTAAGGCGTTTTCTTGCGGTCAGGAGCCTCAAACCAGCAGACCGAGCATACGACCTGGCCCTTCAGCTTTGTTTGTCTTGGCGTTTGGGCTATCGCAAACCCCGTAAGTACCAGAGCGATCGAAATCGCAATTAATATTTGTTTCATTCTCAGAACCTCGAACGATAAGGGAACACGAGCGGGGCCCGTGCTCCCCTTCACATGCTAAACAGCGGTTTCCTGCTTGTCCTTGCAGCAATCACAATTGTCGCAGCAATCCTTACCGTCTTCGGTGGCGGAAGCGGCCGTTGCCTTTGCTCCACCATCTTTCTTCATCGGGCACGAATCACCGCAGCAATCGCAGCAGCTATGTTCGCCAGCCGTCGTCATGCTGGCCGTTTGGGCCTTCATCGGGCACGACTTACCGGCATGTTCGCCGGCCTTCTCGTGGCTCATCTTTGCCTTCATCGGACACGAATCGCTTTTCTTGCAACACGAAGCCTTAGCTGACTCCGTATTCGCCGTTTGATTGTAGGCGTAGGTTGCGATCACAAGTCCGAAAACGGCGAGGACCGCAAGCGACGCAATTATTCTCTTTTTCATGATGTTAATTTCTCCAAATGTTAGAAACTGGTTTCCAGTATGGAATCGCCGATTTTCGAGCGCGGCAATTCTCCGATTTCGAACAACTTTCTTGCTCGAATTTACTCGTGAGGCTTGTTTCTAAATCCGGATAATGCAGTGTTTAAGGCGGTCGATTCGCTGGTCACGCGGAGGGCCGCGATACGCTGTGTCCGACCGATAAATCTTCTGGATGAAGAGAAAAGTTGGCTTGAATGAAAACTCCTGAACTAAAACCGGGCCAATCGAATCGAACGAAAAGTTTTTGCTTTCAACCGGAGCCGCAAGGAAACTGACGGTAAGCGGACAGCAATCCATTTCACCGGGTGCGGTAGCCGTCATGTCCGAATCGTTGTTCTGCTGATCCTTTTTGTCGCAGTGCTCGGAAGTTTTCTTAAGCGGACAATGTTCCGGTTTCGCGGTCATGTCAAACGTCTGGCAGTAGGCCACGCAAAGCGCTCCGCCTGCGTTCAGGCAAATGAATGCCGTAACGAAAATGGCGGTGAACTTTGAAATAAGCCGGTGGCGAAACATAGGTAAAAGTATATCAGACAAAAGTCGAAATCATCATACATTAAATCTAAAGTTAACTATGTCACCTTCCTGCATGATATATTCCTTGCCTTCCAACCGGACAAGGCCTTTTTCCTTGGCGGCGTTGTGTGAGCCGCATGCGACAAGGTCATCGTAACCGACTATCTCCGCGCGGATAAAGCCGCGTTCGATGTCGGTGTGAATTTCACCTGCGGCTTGCGGGGCTTTTGTGCCGATGGGAATAGTCCACGCGCGGACCTCTTTTTCGCCCGCCGTCAGGAAGCTCATTAGCCCGAGCATATGGTAAGCGGCTTTGATCAGCTTATCGACGCCGGACGATTGCAAACCAAGGTCTTTCAAATATTCGCCACGCTCGGCCGGATCGAGCGCAACCAGTTCAGCCTCAAGCTTTGCACAGATAACTACAACATCGGCACTCTCTGATTTTGCGTGCTCCACAACTGCCTGAACATGCGGATTTGAATCCGGGTCGGCGAGAGTTGCTTCATCAACATTTGCAGCATAGATCGTCGGCTTTGTAGAAAGAAAGAACCACGTTTTGACGACAGCCCGTTCGTCGTCGTTAAGGTCGGCGGCACGCGCCGGACGGCCATCTTCCAGAACTGGCTGGATTTTGTCGAGGATTTCGAGTTCGCGTTTTGCATCCTTGTCACCGCCCGATTTTGCAGCTCGCGTTGCTTTGTCGCGGCGTTTTTCCGCCGAGGCAAGATCGGCAAGCGCAAGCTCGATCTGGATCGTTTCGATGTCGCGGATCGGGTTAACCGAGCCTTCGACGTGGACGATATTCTCGTCCTCAAAGCAGCGGACGACCTGAATGACCGCATCGGTTTCGCGGATGTTTGCAAGAAACTGATTGCCCAAGCCTTCGCCTTTCGAAGCGCCGCGAACCAGACCGGCGATATCGACGAACTCGACCGTCGCCGGAACAACCTTTTGCGCCTTGTTGATCTTTTCAAGAACAGCAAGACGTTCGTCCGGCACGGCAACGACGCCGATATTCGGTTCGATTGTGGCGAAAGGGTAATTAGCGGCAAGTGCCGCTTCCTGTGCGGTCAACGCGTTAAAAAGAGTAGATTTCCCGACATTGGGCAGCCCAACAATTCCGGCTTGTAACATAAGTTTAGATTCAGTCCCGATTCAAAAACCTATATTTTACCTTTCGCAGCCCGATTTGGAAACTTTGCGATACAAATCGTTTCCGGTAAAAAAAGAGCCGCAATCATTACGGCTCCTTTTCGTTGAAACGTTAAAACCATATTACTGAGGGAGATATGCGTTCGGAACGCTGCGGTCGGTCGATATTCCGAATTGAACCGCGCCGAAACCGTTCTGGCTCTGAAGCAGATACCATACGCCGCTTGAAGGACGATAAACGACGATGTCCGCTTTGCCGTCACCGTCAAAATCGCCGGTCGAGGGCACGTCGCCCGCAAGCCCGAACTGGACCACCCCGAAACCGGCCGTGGTCTGAAGCAGATACCAAAGACCGTTGCGCAGTACGGCAAAATCGGCCCGCCCGTCGCCATCGTAATCACCCTGAGCCGGCAGATCGCCGCTGAGCCCGAACTGAACCACATTAAATCCGCCGTCGGTACTTCGAAGAACGTACCACACTCCGTTCGAGGGCCTGAAAACGGCAATATCTGCCTTGCCGTCGCCGTCGTAATCCGCTTGAGCAGGCTTGTCACCCGCAAGCCCGAATTGCGCGATGCTGAATGTGCCGAGGCTGTCGCTGTTTGCTATGTACCAGACGCCGGTTGAAGGTCGAAAAACGGCAATATCCGTTTTGCCGTCGCCGTTAAAGTCGGCAGAGGCCGGAATGTCGCCGGTTGTCCCGAAACCTCTCGCGGCATAAGAAAAGCCTTTTCCGAACGTGTGCCAAACACCGTCGCCTGGCCGGAAAACCGCAAAGTCGGTTTTGCCGTCGCCGTCGTAATCACCCGGAGCAAGTATGTCAGATGCCAGCCCAAAACCGACCACCGTGAATGTGAAATTGGCGCTGTTCAATACGTACCAAGCGCCGGTTTCCGGCCTGTAGACGCTGACATCGCTTTTGCCGTCGCCGTCAAAATCGGCATTCTTGTTCTTTGGCCGTGGTATTCCAGCTACAGGGCCGTCCGCAATATTTCCATCTATGTTGAACGTCACGCCGCCCCATGTTTCGTTGTGCGGCGCCTGCCATTGCTTGATGCGCTGGTGGTTGTTCCAGACATTCATCGGCACGACCGGCGACGGTGAATTGTATGTCCAGACGGACATTACGTTGTCCCAGCGGGCGAGCCAGACGGCATCCATGCGGCTCGACCCCGGAATTCCGATCCAATCGTTGACCGCGTTTGTCGGCGAACCGTAAGTGCCGGAAATGTAACCGAGTTCATGCAGCCTGTCAGTCCAGCCTTTAAGGAATGCGGTTGTCGAAACGCGGCAATTCGGCGTCTGCGCGGTTTCGTCGTACCGCTCCATATCGTAGTAGAGAACCGTGCCGGTGGTCAGCCCGAGATTATTTGCGTCGGCAATGGCGATGTCTGCTTCGCCGCGGCCTTGCGTTTCTGCCGTTGCCGTGTCGGAACTGTGTTTTGCGCAGCCGGTGCAAACCGAACAGGGCGATTGATAACCGACGATAGTCGGGATCAGACCCCAGCCCATCGCCGAAACCTGATCGACCCAGGTCGAGGTGAGTTGTGCCTGGGTGCAGCCGCGATTACGCCCGCTGATGTAGATATTTGAATCCTGAAAATACGATGCGTCCCACCATGTTTGCATTTGAGATGACGGAGCTGCGGTGCATTTATCAAAGCCGCGATGGAGGCTGATTCGCGTCGAACCGCCCGGAGGCGCTGCGAACATCGGCACCTCTCCAGCTTCTTCGGCTGCTTTTGCCTTTTCGCGTGCGGTAATTTCTTTCAACGCCGACGGAGTTACATCCTTGCCTGAAATAAAGACTTTTGTTTCCTGTACGCAGCCGGTTTTGAAGCCTGAGCATTCGCCCGTTGTTTCAAGCGTCCAATTTTCCTTTTGCGTGACAGCGGAGGCTTCGTCTTCGTTTTTAAGTTCGATGGTTCTGCCGACGAATTGCCAGCTTGCACCTTCGTCGTTTGACCGATAAACGGCACGGCCGGTGAAGTTCGAACTCGTCGGTATCCGCACAGAAAGCTCCATATCGGATAAGTTTCCCGATATAGCCACGTCGGTCAGATCAAGCTCGAATGCTGCCGCATTCTCAAGCGCGAACATTTGCTTTGTCCACGTCTCTCCGCCGTCAGAAGTTTTTGCAATTTCTATTTCAGCCGAAAATACGTCGGAAATCATAACGATCCCTTTCAATTTAGTTTCAAAGAATACCGATGAGATTCGCTGGTTCGCGCGTGGCGCAACCGGAAGTGATTGCCACGACTCGCCGCCATTGTCGGTGCGAAAGATCGCATCTTGCGTATAAACGAAGCCGGTACTCGAATCGAAAACCTGAAAATCCCTGATCCGCGAACTCGGCATTTCAAAACCCTTAACTACCACCGGTGGACGCTGTAATATAGTTATGATCTCAAGCTTTTGGAACGGTGATTCTTGCGCAAAAGCAGATACGAGAAAAAAAGAAACGGCAAAAAAGGAAGTCAGGGTGTTTTTCATTCTTTTACTCCAAGTACAGAGGCATTCGAAAAAGTTATGGAATTGGGAGAAAGTATAGACCAATGTGATGTGTTTTGCCAGACGAACCGATCAAGTTGTGCCAGCTTTGTCCCTGCGGAAAATTGGGTTAACTTAAACGAGACTTTTTCGAACTTTTACACATGTTTCCGGCTTTTCTTTTCATAATCGCGATTTCTGTCGGAGGATTTGCTCTCACCTACCTTTTCGAGGACGAAGAGCCGTTTCTTTGGCGCCTTGCGGCGGGAAATGTGATCGGTTCCGCCATTTTCGGCACTGCCGGTTTTGTGTCGGCGCTGTTTTTCGGTCTGAATGCCGCATCTGTTTTTATCGCACTTGTATTTACCCTCATTCCAGTCGTTTTTATTCTTAATGGTGAACGGCGAAAATTATTTGAACGCGACAGGGTAAAGGCGAAGGGAAAACTGCAGGGAGCCAGCTTGGGCAAAGCGCTCCCGTTTCTCTACTATGCCGCATTTCTGGTTCTTTTTATTTTTTTCTTCGACCGGGCGATGATCGAGACAGATCAGGGTATTTTTACCGGCGGTTCGAATAATCTCGGCGATTTGCCGTTTCACCTCGGCGTAATTTTTGGCTTTACCGACGGTGCAAATTTTCCGCCTCAGAATCCATCTTTTTCCGGTGCGAAATTTTCTTATCCCTTTATCGCCGATTTTCTAACCGCTAGTTTTGTAAAACTCGGCATTGGCGTCCGCGATGCAATGCTGGTGCAAAATGTAGCGTGGGCTTTCTCTTTGCTGGTGATCTTAGAGCGATACGTTCACCGGCTGATCGGTGACCGGCTCGCGGCGCGAATTGCACCGGCATTGCTTTTCTTTAGCGGCGGACTCGGGTTTATTTGGTTTCTAGGCGACTATTGGGGGCAAACAAAAAGCTTTTTTGATTTTCTCGGAAGCCTGCCGAAAGATTACACGATCGGGGATGAATTCCGTTGGGGCAATTCGTTGATAACGCTCTTTATCACGCAGCGGAGTCTTCTGCTAGGAATGCCGATAACGCTGATCGTGCTCGGCGCATTGTGGAAGATTTTTACCACAGAGACACAGAGGAACGGAGAAGAAATCAGGAAATCAGGAACTGTTCAAGCCGATTTCGCGAGCTTCATCCCTCATCCCTCATCCCTCATCCCTTTCGTCGTCGGTTTGATTGCTGGATTGCTTCCGCTGGTTCATCTGCACAGCCTTGCGGTTCTCTTCGTCGTCACGGCTTTTTTGCTGTTTCTAAGACTGGACAAATGGCGCGAGTTTGCGGCGTTTGGTATAGGCGTCTGCATTATTGCGGTTCCCGAATTGCTTTGGTCGATGTCAGGAAGCGCGACGCGGGCCGCGGAATTCTTTGCATTTCATTTCGGGTGGGATTCGCGTGAGACTAACATTGTTTGGTTCTGGATAAAAAATACAGGCATTTTCATTCCGTTCGTTGTTGTTGGCATCTATCTGGTTTATTTCCAGCAAAGACGCGAAGACGTAAAGGAAGAAACAAGGAAAAAGGAAAAAGGAAAAAGAAAAAACAAAGATGCGGCAGGATCTTCACTCATCACTCATCACTCATCACTGCTGCTCTTCTATCTTCCCTTTGTTTTCCTGTTTATTGTCTCAAACGCTGCCAAGCTTGCACCGTGGGAATGGGACAATATCAAGGTTTTGATCTATTGGTTTGTCGGGTCGTTGCCGTTTGCGGCAATAGCGTTGGCATGGATGTGGAGAAAGCCGGCCGCTTTGAAGATCGCCGCCGCGGTTTGTTTTGCGATCTTGATTTTTTCTGGAGCATTGGATGTCTGGCGGACGGCATCCGGACAGGTAAATTACAAAGTATTTGACGCTGACGCCGTTACGGTCGCAAACCGCATCAAAGCATCTGCCTCGCCAACCGCCCTGTTTTTAAATGCCCCGACGTACAATACTGCGATCGTTCTCACCGGTCGGCGATCATTGATGCGGTATCCCGGACACCTTTCGTCGCACGGCATCGATTACCGGCAACGCGAAGATGACGTTAAGCAAATGTATCGCGGCGGCCCGGCGGCGCTCGGCCTGCTTGAAAAATACGGTATAGATTATGTTTTGATTTCGCCCGAAGAACGAAACACGCTTGCTCCGAACGAAGAGTTTTTCAAGCGTTTCCCCGTGATTGCCGAAGCGGGCCAGTATAAAGTGTATAAAGTTAAATAATCCACGTTCTAAAAAAAGGCCATTCGGAATAGATTGGAAACGACATCTGTCAGATGAGAGGTAGAACCGAAAAATCTGTCATCTATTTCGAAAAAACTCGACCTGATTGACCTGAATGATGAAAAAGATCGGCCACGAACGACGAACTGAGTACATTTGGCTAGTTAGCTGCGCCCTGATAACGGCCCTTGCAGCTTTTCTTCGCTTTTTCTTGCTTGAGCTAAAGCCGCTGCATCATGACGAAGGCGTCAACGGCTTTTTCCTGACAAACCTTTTTCGCGACGGCGCTTATAAATACGATCCGGCGAACTATCACGGCCCGACGCTTTATTACATATCGCTCGCGTTCACCAAAATTTTCGGCCTCGAAACGCTTCCGATCCGATGGAGCGTAGCCGTGTTCGGCGTTGCGACCGTCATTCTCGCATTCTTTCTGCGGCGATATATTGGAAAGACAGGCAGCATATTCGCGGCGCTCTTTTTGGCTCTGTCGCCGGGCATGGTCTTTATCTCGCGTTATTTTATTCATGAGATCTTCTTCATATTTCTGAGTTTGGCTCTTGTGCTTGCGGTCGTGCTGTTCATCGAACGGGAAAGGGCAGGACCGTTCGCTATCGGATGGGCGGCGATAATTCTTCTGATCTGCTTTTTTCCGTCGACGATAAGCATTGCCTCTCTACTGGCGGGCGAGAATACGACGTCTTTTTGGGCCTTCACCGCAGCTATCGGCATTGTCGAGGCCGTATTGGTCTTTTTCGTTTTGCGAATGCTTACGGCGTGGCGCGATGGCCGCCCGATCTATCTGATACTCGCTGCCTCGTGCGTATCGCTGCTTTTTGCTACGAAGGAAACAGCTTTTATCACGCTTGGAACTATGCTGATCGCTTGCGGTTGCGTGTGGCTTTGGCGAAAGTTGACAGTTAAAAACGATGACGAACCTGTCGATGATGAAATTAAAGACAGATACCTGAATTGGGACCGTTTTCGCAGTGCATTAGGCGGCGGAATCGATCTGGCACTTGTCCTGATCGCATCCACGGCGATGTTTATCTATCTCGGCGTGCTGTTTTTCTCTTCTTTTTTCACTTATCCAGAAGGAGTTCAAAAAGCATTCGAAGCTTACGCGATCTGGACAAAAACCGGTAGCAAGGATCATACGCAGAGCGGATGGTTCGGCTATCTTTGGTGGGCGTTGGAGGTCGAGGCTCCGATTCTGATATTGTCCGCAATCGGCACGGCAATAGCGTTTATAAAGGCGCGTCACCGCTTTGCAATGTTCGCCGGGCTTTGGGCTTTCGGGCTGTTTGCGGCATATTCGATCATCCCGTACAAAACGCCGTGGCTTATGCTCTCGTTCCTGCTGCCTATGTGCCTCGCCGCGGGTTATGCAATAAACGAACTTGCGGCATCAAAACATGCGGTTGCCAAAGCCTCAGCTGCCGCTCTCGCTCTCGCCGCATGTTCGGTGCTCGCTTATCAAACTTATCAGCATAATTTCGTCCGCTATGACGACGAGGACATGCCATACGTTTACGCCCACACAAGCCGCGAGTTTCTGGACATGATCGCGGAGATCGAGCGGTACGCCGAAAAAAGCGGAAAGGGTAAGGACGCCGCTGTTCAGATTGTTTCGCCAGATTATTGGCCGATGGTTTGGTACATGCGCGATTATCCGAAGGCGATCTTTCACGCGAGATTGGCCGATGCCGAGGGTGCGGAAATGATCGTCGCAAAAAAGAGCGAACAGGATGCCGAGGTTGTACGCCGATATTCCGCAAACTACCGCTTTATCCGCTCGTATCACCTGCGTTCCGGCGTTGATCTGGTGTTATTGGTGAGAAAAGATCTGGCGGACGCGGACGCGAAGGAGCTGTACAAAATACCAACGTCGAACTAAGCAAAGATTCCTGCGACAATCAATCCGGCTGCGATGACAACGTGCAGAACATCGTCTACTCGTGTCCATAGAAAATATTTCTCCGGGAAAACGTGCGCAAAACTCGCAGCCGCCTGATAAATATCGATCAACCCGAAACCGATAAGAATCACGCGAATACAGCTATCGATGTTTAAGTAAACAATGACCAGCCCGATCAGCCCAAACACAAAATGAAAAATATTGTACGCCGAAGCGCCGCTGGTCAGGCTCTTATTCTGCGGAATAAGAAATCCCAAAATTCCAATCAGGATAAGCAGCGGGGCAAAAACCAAAAGCACATAATAGTTCAAATCCGTCATTCTCAAACAAGTCCGAGCTTTCTTAACGTTGTCATTGGTAAATAGAGATGATGGTCGTTATCCTTCAATTCCAAAAATCCGTACTTTTGGTAAAAACTCTTTGCGGCCGAATTCAACGCGAATAATTCGATCGCGTAAATGCTAATATCCTCGGATACTAAAACGATTCGTCTAAGGGCATCGGTCAGTAGAAATTCGCCAAGTCCATTTCTCCTCATCTTCGTATCGACCGCAAGCCTGCCGAGGTAAACCGTCGGTAACGGATAACGCGGAAGGTTTTCGGGAACGGTTTCGAAAAAAATGCTTCCGGACGAAAGCATGTAATAACCGTAAACCTCAGTTTCTCCACGATAAACGGCAACGAAAGTTTTCCCTAGATGTTTTTCGTTGTTTTGACGAGCGTAATTCTTGAGAAATTGATTAAGGCTTTCTTCTCCGCAATCAAAAGTCTGACGCTGATGCTTCTTGCCAAGCGGCTCAACAACAAAATCGAACCTCATTTCTTAATGTGCTTCTTGTAGTTTCTAACTGCTTTACGTAACGCTTCGTTCGGTTCCGGCGGATTCTCAAGCATAGCCAGAAACAGATCCCGGTCGCGGTTCGTCAGCGTGCGGCTCTGCTGTTGCTGAAGAACTTCATCCGCCGAGTTCGCTAGCGCTGAGATCGCGAAATCAGTGACCGTAATGCCCGACACAAGAGCGGCATTTTCAACTCTATTTTTAATATCTTTAGGCAATCTAAAATTCAGACGGGCCACCTCGTTGGTTTTAGCCTCAATTAATGGCATCTTCCTCACCTAGACTAAAGCTTAACACAACGAGTGGCAATTTGCCACATTTCATATCCGCATATTTCCCACTTTCTCCGGCTTCTTGTCAGAGGTCGGTTTCAGATACGGGGCTTCGTCCTGTTCGCGTTTTGACTGCTCGCCGGACGAATGCCATTTCATCCATTCCGACGGTGCGTCGAAGGTTTCGCCGCCGTGGACGGTCAGACGCGGGCGGATACGGCACATGACGGGCGTGTTTATCCCGACGCCCGAGATAATGGCTTGACCCTTGGTGAGGGCGGGAAGCTCGGCGAGCATCGCTCGGCCTGCTCCTTCGACCGATTGGGCGACGGTTTGCTGATCGATCGGGTTTACGATCCGCATGATGATCTGCGTCATGCACTGCGAAAGCACGTCCTGGTCAAGCTTGCCCGGCCGTTGCGTGATCAGCCCGATGCCGACACCGAATTTGCGGCCCTCGCTCAAGATTTGTTTTAGCACGTTGGTCGAAACGACGTTTGCGCCGGCGGGAGCAAAGCGGTGAGCTTCTTCCAATAAAGTGAACACCGGATAATCCAGGAAATTTTCGCCTTTTTCGATCTCGTGCCGCGTGGTCATCATTCGTGCTTTGTTCACGCGACGAAGGAGCGTTCCGACTATCACTTGCTGCTCGTGCTGCTCGATGTCGGAAAGCTGCAAGATAGTACAGCGACCCGGCTTGTAAAGATCCTGCAGCTCCAGGTGTTCGTGTGCGTGAAAGATGCCGTTTTCACGGTCGAACCGCGAATCGAGCCGCCACAGCAGCCCCTGTATCGACGAAACGTTTCCACCGTCGCCCGCGTCCTTGTCGTCCTTGCCATACTGCTGTCTCGTTACCTCGTCGCGGAGGTCGTGATAGTTGTAGAGATAATCGCGGCGGCCCTCGGCCTTTAGCCGGTCGTTCAGGCTGCGGAAAGCCTGACCAAGAAAATGCAGCATCTTGTCCGACGTTCCTTCGGGCAGAAGGTACTTAACATCCGCCTCGGTGAGCGTCGAAAAGCGCACCTTTATTTTGTGCGGCGTGAAGATTTGTACGTCGGGCTTGTAGCCGTCGGTTCCGGCAAATTGCGGATCGCCCTGTATTGACGACATCGTGTGATATTCGCCGTGCGGATCGACTATCAAAACAGCGGCGCGGTTGTACGACTGCATTAACTCTTCGACAAGCACGCCGGCCGTGTAAGATTTGCCCGAACCCGTCGAAGCGAGAATAGCAAGATGTGTCGATACAACATCTTTGACAGAAAGCACGACCGAAACTTCGCCCGGTTCGCGTGTCAGCAGGCTTCCTATATGTGCCGAGCCGGTTTCAGCCAGCTTACGCGGGCTGAGCATCGAGGAAAGCGTTTCGCTTGATGCCAGGAAAACCGAATCGCCCGGTTGCGGCGGGATTCGCGGGTTGACGAAATCGTTCAGTTTGCGGCTGAAATAACCTATAGTCTCGACCGTTATTTCATATATCTCAAGATCGCCGTCTATGCCGATAAGCGACGCAACGGCCGACGGCGGCGTTCCGGCGTCGGCCAAAAAAGCATCCGGCAGATTCCGTACCAGCCTGCGTTCTTTTATCGTTCCGACTATCTGCCGCTGCTCGTCGCCGACCTCAGCCTCGTAATAGACGAACTCGCCGATGCGTGTGCGTTTGTTCTCTCGCGTGATGAAAAGATACTCGTGCGGAAGCTTTCCGGGTCCTTTTACCGTGCCGGTGAGGATGTCGCTGGTTGACGTCATAAGGGAAAAGATTGAATGGAATAATCGGATTATAGCACGAAACGTTAACGATATTTTGTGAGACATTTGGATAACAAGTCGTCTTGAGCTCCGGCGTTCTGTCCGCGATAAGTTTCGTTTCATCACAGAGTCTTTTGCGTTTTGCGACGTTGGTGATACAACGCTTATGGATGGAATCCCTCATCACTAATAAAAGCAAAATCGCAAAATGGTTAGGGATCTGGGGCGTTTGGACGTTTTTCGCCCTCTTTTTTACGAGCCAGGTTGCGATGCAGAACCAGCTTTCCGAGAATCCGGTCTCGTTTTGGCGAATTCTTTCCTGGCAGCTATTTTCCGGCTATGTATGGTTCGCGTTCAGCCCGCTGGTCCTTTGGCTAAGCAACAAATTTTCGTTTGAGGCCGGTCGATGGAAATCTTCGGTGCCGGTGCATCTCGCGGCCAGTTTTGTCGTTGCGCTCACACAGCTTGCAATCGACGCTTACGTGCTGCCGCAACTAGGCTATCTTAGAAGATTTCAACCAAGCTCTTTTTTCGAGACTTACAAGATACTGCTGCTCGTAAATCTGCATTTTGGCGTCGCTATCTATTGGGGCGTCATCGCGATACATCAGGCAATTCGTTATTACCGAAAGTTTCGCGAACGCGAGCTTATTACATCACAGCTCGAAGCCCGGCTTGCTCAATCGCGATTACAGGTGCTGAAGATGCAGCTTCACCCGCATTTTCTTTTCAACACGCTTAACGCGATCTCGGAATTGATCCATCGTGACCCAGACGCGGCGGACAAAATGATCACCGATCTTAGCGATCTGCTGCGGATGTCATTCGAAAATCTTGAGGTGCAGGAGATTTCGCTAAAGCAGGAACTTGAATTTTTGAAAAAGTATCTGGAGATCGAACAAATGCGGTTTCATGATCGTTTGAAAGTCGAGATGGATATCGCGCCTGAAACTCTCGATGCGAGCGTGCCGAACATGATCCTGCAGCCGCTGATCGAAAACGCGATCAAACACGGCATCAGTCCGCGGGCCGAAGGTGGAAGAATCGATATTCACGCCGTTCGCAGCAATGGTCATTTGCAGATAACCGTCAGCGACAACGGACTAGGCATTCCGTTTGGTGATATTGAAAATCTATCCGAAGGCGTCGGGCTTTCTAACACCCGTCGTAGGCTGAAACACCTGTATGGAGAAAAGCACCATTTTGGATTGGAGCCGTCAGGGTCGAGCGGCGTGAAGGTTAATTTGACGATTCCTTTCAAAGAATTTTGAATCGGAGATCGAGCAGCCGGAGAAAGTTGAATATCAAAACTCTAATTGTCGATGATGAACCGCTTGCACGCGACCGCGTGAAGCGGTTCCTTCGCGACGAGGCCGATATCGACATCATAGGCGAATGCGGAAATGGAGCGGATGCCGTAGCCACGATCCGCGAAAAAAAACCTGACCTCGTATTCCTCGACATTCAGATGCCGGAGAAAAACGGGTTCGAGGTCATCAAATCACTAAACGGCAAACATCTTCCGACTATTATTTTCGTTACCGCTTACGATCAATATGCTCTTCAGGCTTTCGACGTGCATGCCCTCGATTACCTGCTAAAACCCTTCAACCGCGAGCGGATCCACCGGTCGGTTACGCGGGCAAGGGAGCAGATCGAACACAAGCGAATCGGCAGCCTCGACGAGCGGTTGACCTCGCTGATCGCCGATCTGAGAACGGAAAAGAAATATCTTGAACGGCTGGTCGTAAAGTCGGTCGGCCGCGTTTTCTTCCTGAAAACGGACGAGATAGATTGGATCGAAGCCGCGGGCAACTATGTAAAACTGCACATCGGCCGCGAATCTCACATGATCCGCGAAACTATGAACGGCATCGAGGCAAAGCTCGACCCTGACAAATTTCTTCGCATACATCGTTCTACCGTCGTGCATATCGACCGCATCAAAGAACTGCATCCGATGTTCAGCGGCGATTACGCCGTAATTCTTCGCGACGGCACGGAACTGGCATTAAGCCGAAACTACCGCGAACATTTCCTTGAGCTTTTCGAGAACCAAGCCTGATAAACCGCATAGAAATAGGGACGCGGAGAGAATGAAGAATTGACAATGAAAAATTGTGAAATAACATTACTTTCTCGTAATTATCAATTCTCATTTTGATTTCTCGGCGTCTCTGTGGTGAAGATTTTTCTCTCCGTTCATCACGCCGCAGTGCATTTCGTCACAATTTGATTTCGGTTTAGAGGCTTGTTGACTAAAATCATAATACGGTCAATTCCGTTTCAGGAGAGTTATGTCTAAAAAACTGAAGGTTCTGGTATTCGTGTTTCTTGGGGTGATGTTCGTCTTCAAGAATTATGTCATCGTCATCGGGCAGACAAAGCCCGTGCTTGTTGCCTTGAACAAGGCTGACAGCACGCTGGCGATCGTCGATCCGGCAGAGATGAAGGTCGTGGGCAAAGTGCCGACCGGCGACAGCCCGCACGAGGTCGTCTTGTCGGCCGATGGCAAGACGGCCTTTGTCGCAAACTACGGGGCACAAACGCCCGGAAGCACGCTTTCCGTTATCGACCTTGCGGCGATGAAGGAACTGCGCCGCGTCGATCTGTCGCCGCTGCTTCGGCCGCACGGATTGCAAATGATCGGCGGGAAACTTTACTTCACGGCCGAAACGAATCGCATCATCGCGCGTTACGATCCGGCCGCGAACAAGGTCGATTGGATGATGGGTACGGGGCAAAACGGCTCGCATATGATTGCCGGAAGCGCGGATCAAAAGAAGTTTTACACGGCGAATATCAACTCGGACAGCGTAACGGCGTTCGAGTTCCAGGGCGTTCCGCCGTCGCAGTCGCGGATCACGCACATTGCTATCGGCAAACAGCCCGAGGCCATCGATCTGTCGCCCGACGGCAAGGAAGTCTGGGCGGGATTGAATGCCGAAGGAATGGTCGAGATCGTCGATGCCACTGCAAATAAATCTGTCGCGAAAATAAATATCGGCGGACGTCCGTACCGCGTAAAGTTTACGCCGGACGGCAGATCGGTAGTTTGCACGATGATCGCGTCGAAAGATCTGCTTATTATCGACGCAGCGACACGAAAAGAAATAAAGCGTATAAAGCTGGAGAGCATACCACTAGGTATCGTTTTTTCGGCGGACGGAAAAACAGCTTTCGTTTCCGCGGGACAGCCCGACGTAGTTCTAAGAATAAATCTCGAATCCGGCGAGGTCACGGGCCGGGTCGATACGGGCAAAGTGCCCGACGGCATCGCCGTGGCGGGAATGTAGGTGGAATACCGGCGGAAACGCGACCGCTTCAGGGAGCGTGCATCCGAAAAGCCCGCTGCATTCACATAAGCAACACGGATTGCAACGATTGAGGTAGTACGTATGGCAACCCAAACAATACTGCACAGAGGTAA
>JBQTJB010000243.1:0-6083 GCA_052387555.1 Blastocatellia bacterium
GGTTTTCAGCAGGCTGTTTCCGAATTTGAAATTCAGCTCGGCGGTTCCTACCACAGTTGTGGTTTTCAGGAACGAAAAATCGTTTAAGCCGTTCAAGCCTGTCGCCGATACCGGAAAAACGGCCGAATGGGTTGCGGGATATTTTCAGCCAAGCGAAGACGGTAATTATATCGTTCTTTCGATAGAGGGCGAGCGGCAGCAAACCTACCAAACGATCTTCCACGAATACGTTCATTTTTTGATCAACAACAGCTTCGGTCGTGCGGCGATCCCGCCCTGGTTCAACGAAGGGCTTGCGGAATATTACGATCAATTTTCGATTGAAGACGACCAGAAAGTTCAGCTCGGCGGGTTGAACCAAAATCATCTTCTATCGCTCAAGCAAAGCAAGCTGATACCTTTCGAAACATTTTTCAAGATCGCTTATTATTCGCTTCATCGGCAGGGAAGCCACAGTGCCAATATTTTCTACGCGCAGTCGTGGGCATTCATGCATTTTCTTATACATGCAAATGGCGGCGCGCGATCAAAACAAGTAAACACGTTTATGCAATCTCTGCTAAATGGCGATAAAGCCGAGACTGCCTTTCAAAAAGCGTTTCAAACTGATTTTGCGGCGATCGAAAAAGAGCTTCGCAGCTACGTCGAACAGCGTTCGTTCAGAGGAACGCTCGTTACATTTGGTCAAAAGCTTGTTTTCGACAATGACATTTCGTCCTCACCATTGCCGGAATTCGAAGCAAACGCATATCTCGGCGATCTGATGCTCAAATCGGAAAGGCTGTCCGAAGCAGAGACTTTACTGAATTCGGCCCTCGCGTCGGACTCGAATTCCCGCATGGCGAATACCTCGCTCGGGATGGTCAAGATGCGTCAACGGAAATTTCCCGAGGCTCGAAAGTTTCTCGAAAAAGTGATTGCCGGAAAAGACCCCGGCCATCTTGTTTTCTATCGGTACGCGTATCTATTGAGCCGCGAATCTATGGACGAGCAAAATTGGGTTTCGGGCTATCCGGACGAAATCGCCAAGTCGATGCGTGACGCTCTTAACAAAGCCATCGAGCTAAGCCCGACATTTCCGGAAAGCTACCGGCTGCTTGCTTTCATAAGCATTGTGCGAAACGACCGACTGGACGAAGCGGTCGGGTTTATCAAAAAGGCTATCGCTCTTTCTCCCGGAAATCAGGAGTATCAGCTGCATCTTGCGAGCCTTTACATCCGCAAGGACGAATTCGACCAGGCGAAAAAGATAGCCGATGCAATTTTTGCTACGGCACAGGAAGACGATGTCCGCTCTCATGCGGAGTCGGTGCTGCGAAATATGGATGTTCTTCGCGCCCAGGCTGAAAGGCGAAAAGAGTTTGAAGCCCGCGAAGCCAAAAACGGCGGGCGAACTTACATCATTGTCGATCAGGACAAACCGCTGACCGAAGCCGAGATCGAGGCAATGAAGCGAAAGGCTGAAGCTGCCGCTCTCAATTCCGCATTGCGAAAGCCCAAGCCGAACGAGAAACGCATGCTCGTGCATTTGACGGCGATCGAGTGTAAAGGCAGCTCGATATTTTTCGCGGCAAAAGAGAATGGATCGGCGGTGAGATTTACGGCTAAGAATTTTGCGGGTCTCGATCTTACATCTTTTGTCGAGACCGAGAATACCGAGATCGGCTGTGGAGCGATAAAAAAAGAAACGTGGGTGATAATAACCTATATCCCGGGCGAAAATCCTAAACTCAAAACTGCGGGGGAATTAACCGCACTGGAACTCGTTCCCGCATGGCTGAAAACTCTCGAAAAACAAGAAGAGCCTTACCGGAAGTAGCAGCACTAAGTTGCGGCTATTATTAGCGTCATTTTGTGGTTCCAGTTTTCTTAAAAAAGATAGAACCACAAATCAACACGAACCAGTCTTAAGAAAACCAAGAAAACTAATTCCTCGGTTGCTTTGCAGGTTATGGTTTCTTCGCCGGTTTTGCTTCGAAGCCTCGTTTTATCATCAAAGCAGTTACGTATGGATCGCGGCCGCGGAATTTGCGGTAAGCTTCCGCCGGGTCGATCGTGTTTCCGACGGCAAAGATATTCTTCCTCATCCGCTCGCCCACGGCTTTATCATACGGCCCTTTGCCTTCGACAAATGCTCCGAACGCATCGGCTGTGATCACATCCGACCAGAGATAGCTGTAATAGCCTGCCGAATAACCGTCATTCGCAAAGATGTGGCCGAACTGCGGAGTCCGGTGACGCATCGCAATCTCTTTTGGCATTCCCATTGCGGCAAGCGTTTCCCGCTCGAACGCGTCGGCATCGATCTTCTTGTCGCCGGCAAGATGCAGCTTCATGTCGATCAACGCGCTTGCAAGATATTCCGTTGTGTCAAAACCTTGATTAAATGTATCCGCTTTTTCGATCTTTGCGACCAGAGTTTGCGGGATCGGTTTTCCGGTTTGATAGTGCAATGCAAATTTTTGCAGCACTTCCGGCGTCGCGAGCCAATGTTCGAGAAGCTGTGACGGGAATTCGACGTAATCACGCGACACAGCCGTTCCCGAAACCGACGGGTAAGTTACGTCGGACGAAAGCCCATGAAGCGCATGACCGAACTCGTGAAACATCGTAATCGCGTCGTCCCAGGAGATCAATACCGGCTCGCCTGGTTTTCCCTTAACGAAATTCGAATTGTTCGAGACGATCGTCGTAATTTCGCCGTTCATCCGCTGTTGGTTGCGATAAGCGTTCATCCATGCTCCGGAGCGTTTGCCGTCGCGAGCGTACGGGTCGAAATACCATAGGCCTACGTGTTTGCCGGATTTTTTATCCTTTACTTCCCAAACCTTAACATCGGGATGGAAGACGGGAACGTTTGTTACCGGTTCGAATGTAAAATTGAAGATCTCGCCCGCGACCCAAAACATTGCCTCGCGTATCTTGTCTAGTTGCAAATATTGTTTTACTTCGCTCTGATCGAGATCGAACTTCGCTTTTCTTACCTTTTCCGCATAATATCGGTAATCCCACGGTTCGATCGTTATCTTTGCTCCTTCCCTATCGGCAACCGCCTGCATGTCGGCCACTTCTTCTTTTACGCGGGCGACAGCCGGTCTCCAGACCGCTTCCAATAACTCCATCGCTTGTTCGGGTTTTTGCGCCATCGTGTTCTCGAGCCGCCAATGGGCGTGTGTCGGATAACCGAGAAGCTTTGCCCGTTCCGCCCGCAGTTGAAGTATCTTGGTGATGATCGCGTTGTTGTCCCGAGCGCCGCCGTTGTCGCCGCGGTTGACAAACATCTTCCACGCCTTTTCCCTCAGATCGCGGCGTTCCGAATAGGTCAGGAACGGGTCGATAGACGAACGCGTGTTGTTGATCACCCATCCGTTTTGTATATTCTTGGCTGCTGCGGATGAAGCCGCAGCATCACGGAATGATTGCGACAGGCCCGCAAGCTCGCCCTCGTCCTTTAAATCGAGGTAAAGTTCGTTTTCGTCGCCGAGAAGATTCTGGCTGAATATTGTAAAGTGGCCAGCAAGCAGTTGGTTTATTTGCGAAAGCCGTGCTTTTTGTTCGGCGTTCAGACGTGCACCGGCGCGCACGAAGCCGGTGTAGCGTAGCCAAGCCAGACGCTGCTGTTCTGCCGTCATCTTTTTCAGTTCGGGAGAATTGTACACGGCCTCTATGCGTTTAAAGAGAGGCTCATTTTGGGTGATCTTGTCCGACAGGGCAGCGAGCTTCGGCTCTATTTCCTGCTCCACCTTTTGAATATCGGGCGTAGATAAATTGCTTACCCATATTCCGTAGATCGTCAACACTCGGTCGAGCGATTCGCCGGCCTGCTCCATCGCGGCTATCGTGTTTTCGAATGTCGGATCATCTTTCCGATTCGCAATGCGTTCGATGTCAGCAAGATTTTCGGCCATTCCGGCCTCGATCGCGGGTAGAAAATCGGCGACCTTTACCTTGTCGAATGGCGGGATGCCGCCGAACGGCCCATTCCATTTTTCGAGGAGCGGATTCGCTGCGACCATATCATCTCCGGCGGCGTTGCCGGTCGTGGAATTTATCATAAACGTGGAAATGCCCACGGCAAAAAGAAGTAATAGGGCAAAGGCTTGTCGATAAGAAATCATTTTTTTCTCCCGAATTATAGATGAAGTTTATCTTGTTACGGTTTGCAAGACAATTTGACCGAGGAGGTTGGTAATTTCAAACAAAAAGAGCAGCCTGGTTTGCTGCCCTTTAATGTCTATGGTACACCCGGCATGATTCGAACATGCGACCCCTTGATTCGTAGTCAAGTACTCTATCCAGCTGAGCTACGGGTGCTCAAAACGAACTATTAGACTACAAATGTAACACATAGGTGTCAAGGACAAAGAATAATTGAGAATTGTCAATGTACAATGCAAAGCTGAAAAGAATTGTCTGCTTTCCATTGTCCGATGTTCATCTTGCGAAATAGCCCTGCCGCGAGCGCGAGACGAGCTCGGTGTCGGAAACCTCGACCTTTATTGCCCGCCATTTACCATCACGTTTTTCGTTTATCGGCTGATATTCAAGCGTGTAGAGCGTACGCAGGTCTGCGGCGACGATTGCGTAAAGCTTTCCCATATCCTCCAATCGCCGGATGCTGTTCATCGTTCCCCCGCTGCGGTCGGCAATTAACTGTAAGCGAGTTCGCGCGGCGGCGAACATTGCGAACTGGCGCGGCGTCGGGTCGGCAAGCCGCGTAGGGTCGCCGGTCGGCAAGGCAAGCGGATAGATCGTCACGCCCTGCACGTCTGCGCGGTTTAGTATTTTGTTCAATTGTTCGTTATCTTCAGCTTTTATGGCGGTCGGGACCAGGTTTTCCTGAATATTTGAGAGCAGCCGCCGATCGCGCGCCTGCGAATCGGTATCAACGCCATCTGTCAAAACTACAATCGCCTTTCTGCGGGTTTTTTCCTTTGACAGCTTTTCGAGACTAAATAGAATGGCCTTGTAAAGGTCGGTATCGCCTTCTCCATTGGCTGCGGAGATCGAAAATGCAGCCCGTGCGCGGTCGGTCGTGAAATCATTCAAAAGCCGGATTTTTGAATAAAATTCTACGACCGCAACCCGGTCATCGGGAGCGAGAGCATCGAGGAACCTGGCAGCCGACAATTTGATATTTTGGCGGAAACTTTTAGTCGAACCGCTCATGTCGAGCAGCATTACCACGCTGAACGGAGCCGTGGACGTTTCAAAATTAGAGATTTCCTGTTTAACCCCGTCCTCAAAAACAGTAAAGCTCTGTTTGCCGAGCGAGGTTATCGGCCGGCCGCGCTGATCTACAACTCCGACGTTGACTCGCACCAATGAAGTTTCGACACGGACCGGGTCGTCATCCTGGGCGATCACCGCCCGATCCATAGAAAAAAATAAAATGGCGAATGTAAATATGAGCCACTTACGCATATGAAGAATCTTAGCAATCAGACGCAAATTCATGAAATCCGGTTGCTTACCGAGTGAATGGAAAACACTTAACATTATACGGGTTATCATTTATACTCCGTTTGGATGATTTTTGTTTTTGATCGGGTAAATTGGTTCTCATACGTCTAACGCGTGATGTTGTACAAACCTAAATACTGCTGCAGCTGCGGTGAAAAGGTCGAGCGAACGGAGTGGCGCGTGTGGACCAGCCGTCGTTTCTGCCAGGTTTGCGAAACCGAATATGTGCCGCACGAGATAATTCCGAAAGCGGTTGTCGGGTTTGGAATCGTTCTGGGAATTTTTGGGTTTTCAAGTTTTTTCAGTACTCGTGATAACAACAAAGCCGTCGGGTTTTCCAGTTCAAAGGAATCGAGATTGGTTGGAGGCGATTCGGAATATCGGCAGCAACCCGCAAAGGCTGTTGTTCCTCAGCAAGAAACTCAGATGCGGGAAGCTTTGCCGGCTAATCCGACATCGCTCGGTTCCGTTCCGCCCGGCCAAATCGTTCTCGAACAACCCGAATCGAAACTTTCCGCTGAAAAGGCCGTATTTTATTGTGGAGCGCCGACCAGGAAAGGAACGCCTTGTACCCGTCGGGTAAAGGTAAAGGGTTACTGCTGGCAGCACAAGGGACAGGC
>JBQTJB010000244.1:0-2165 GCA_052387555.1 Blastocatellia bacterium
GCTTTGGTGTTTGGGTGAACGGAGATTTTTCGTGGATCGCGTCCGATGGATGGAGCCGCGAACTGAAATACCTGCCGGAAACGCTTGTCACCGATGTTCGTCTGAAGAATGAGGAACTCGGCGTCGAGATCAAATGCAGCGACACGGTCGCAAGCCATGAGAATATTTTTTTGCGTCGTGTCAGTGTTAGAAACACGGGATCGAAACGAGTTGAAATTCGTGTCTTTCTTCACCATGATTTTCGGATCTACGAAAATAACTTCGGTGACACGGCGCTTTACGACCCCGAAACCAGGTCAATAGTCCACTACAAAAAGCATCGCTATTTTCTCATCAACACCGAACCGCATTTCGACACCTTCGCGACAGGACGAAAGGCTTTTCAAGGGCAGGAAGGAACATGGCGGGACGCGGAAGACGGTAATCTGCAGGGCGGTGCGGTCACCGAAGGCTCGGTCGATTCGACCATTGGAGTGCATTTTATTCTTGATGCTGACGCAGAATTCGAATTTCATTATTGGATAGCCGCAGGAATATCTTACAAAGAGGTTTCGCTTCTGAACGAACTTATCAGGCAACGGCGGCCGCAGAAGTATCTTGACTATACAGCTAATTATTGGCGGGCCTGGGTGAACAAGAACGAGACGAATCTTCACGGCCTTTCGTCAAAGATCGTCGATCTTTACAAGCGGTCGCTGCTGATCGTTCACACGCAGTTAGATCGGGACGGCGCAATACTTGCGGCAAACGACCACGATGTAACGGAGCGGGCAACCGACCATTACAGCTACCTCTGGACCCGTGACGGAGCATTTGTTGCAAACTCCCTTGACCTTGCCGGCTTCTCTCATTTAACACGAAAGTTTTTCAATTTCTGCGGCAAAATTGTCCACAAAGATGGCTACTTTCTTCAGAAATATAATGCCGACGGCACAGTCGCCTCAGGTTGGCACGCCTCCTGGGATTTGCATCGCAAGGAAAAGGTTCTGCCGATTCAGGAAGACGAAACGGCATTGGTGCTTTGGTCGCTGTGGGAACACTATGACAGGTATCGCGACATCGAATTTGCACACCGCTTATACCGAAAATTAATCTTGCCGTGCGCCGAGTTCATGACAACATTTCGCGACCAGAAAACCGGATTGCCTTGCCCAAGCTGGAATCTTTGGGAGGATCGCCGCGGCGTACATACTTTCACATGCGCGACGGTCGTTGCCGGGCTTCGTGCCGCCGCCAGGTTTGCCGAACTGTTTGCCGAAAATGACCGCTCGGAGGAGTATTCTACCGCGGCAAACGAAATAGTCGTGGCAATGCGTTCGCATCTTTATAGCAAAGAGATCGGAAGGTTTTTAAGATCACTGCAGGATCGCGGCGACGGCGTTTTGGAGCCCGATACGACTGTCGACGCTTCCCTTTTTGCGGTTTTTTATCTTGGGTGCTATGACGCCCGCGACGAAATGGCAAAAAGCACTATGGCTGCCGTTGAAAAATACCTTGCTGCCGACGGCGGAATTGCCAGATTTCAGAATGATGGTTATATGCGTGTCTCTGACAAAGTGACCGGAAACGCATGGTTCATATGTACGCTTTGGCTCGCGGAATATTACATAGCCGCAGCCGCAAAGAAAAAAGATCTGGAAAAAGCTCTCAAGCTGCTCGAATGGACGGCCGATAGGGCATTGCCTTCCGGCGTGCTTGCCGAGCAGATAAACCCTTTGAACGGCGACCATATTTCCGTTTCGCCATTGACCTGGTCACATTCGACTTTTGTCGCGACAGTTTTGAGTTATTTGAAACGATCAAACGAACTACAAAAATGAGAAGAGCAAAAATTCTTGCCACGTTAGGACCGGCGAGCAGTTCGCAAACTGCCATTGAGGCAATGATCGAGGCGGGCATAAATGCCGTGCGTATTAACATGTCGCACGGATCTCAAGAGGAACACGCTGAGAGCATTAACCGGGCTCGTTCCGCCGCTCAGAAACTCGGAAAGCCGCTTTCGGTACTTGTCGATCTTTCAGGCCCGAAGATCAGGACGCGCGGACTGGAAGACGGATTGCCTGTCGAGCTTCATCCGGGTAAACAATTCGTCATCACGTCACGCGACATTGTCGGCAACCAGCAGGAAGTTTCCACTAATTTCACGCAGCTTCCGAGCGTTGTCG
>JBQTJB010000245.1:0-2110 GCA_052387555.1 Blastocatellia bacterium
GCCAGCCGCCAAATAGTTTTTCAGCCGATGCGACAGCATTTTCCATAGAAACATCACCCACGAAAATCAATACAGAATAGTCAGGCTGGTAAAATCGCGAATAGAAGCCTGAAACGTCGCTTTGAGAGATCGATTCTATGCTTGAAGGCGTTCCACCGGCTGGATGCTCGCCGAAGCTATAGCTGCTAGCCACATAATTAGCAAGGAAACCGGGCTGTGTCAGGTTGTAAGTTAACCCATCCAGTGTCTGCGACTTTGCAAGATCGAGTTCTTCTTTGGTGAATGTTGGATTCAGCGATACATCCGCCATTATTGACATTGCCTGATCAAATTTGTCTGACGTAATCGACATTCCAACGGACGAATTCAGCCATCCGGCTCCCGAAAAGATCGAGCCGCCTAGAAATTCAATCTCTTCGGCAATTTGAGTTGCCGAACGAGTTTTTGTTCCTTTTGTGAGCATCGATGCCGTGAGATTGGCCAACCCTGCTTTTTCTTTTCCTTCTACGTCTGCTCCGTTTTTAACGAGTAATTGCACGGTCACAAATGGTACGCTTTTTCGTTCGACAACCGCGATAGTTAAGCCATTCTTAAGTTTTGTTTCCTTGACGGCGGGAATATTGACGGATTTTGCCGGGCCTGGGACAGGTATTTGCGCAAAGATGCTGGCCGCAGAGGCACATAGACACAAAGAAAGAACGAAAAAGATTTTTCGAATTAGTCTTGTATCGCCCTCGCTTACGCGATGGATTCTGAAATTTTCGTCTCTGTGTCTCCGCGTCTCTGCGGTGAAAATAACTTTTTTCATTTCTGCACCTCCGCCTGTTTCGCCTGGTTGTAGTAGATGACCACGCGGTTGTTATCCTTGAAATATTGCTTCATCACGCGTTGAATATCGGCAGCGGTCACTGCTTGTAATTGTGCAACTTCGTTATTCACCGCTTTCGGGTCACCAAGATATGCAACTGCACGTTCGATTGCGATTGCCTTGCCGTCATTGGTTTCGCGGGCTCGGATCGCTCGAGAAATAAGTTGGTTCCTGGCTTTTTCAAGCTCCTTTTCGGTCACGCCGCCGTCTTGAAATTTCTTAAGCTCGGCGAGCAGTGCTTTTTCAAGGTTTTCAGAAATGCCTTTGTCAGAACCTATAGCGACAAAGGACATTCGGCCGCCTTCGGTATTGAGTTCGAGGTCAAGATCGGCTTGCTGTGCAATCTGCTGTTCGCGAATGAGAGATTGATAGAGCCGCGAGCTTTCACCGCCAGCAAGTATCGAGGCCGCAAGCCTCAAAGCCGGAATGTCCGGGCTATTTGTTTTCGGCGCGCGGTAAACAATTGCTGTAGCCGGAAACGGTACACGCGGGCCGGTTTCGCTGAAGCGGCGTTCTGTCGTCCATTCCGGCTCTGCTTCGGTAACACGTCGAATGCTGCCTTTAGGTTTGGCAATACGCCCAAAATACTTATTGACCCAAGTATCAAACTGTTTTTGATCGAAATCACCCACGACAACCAGAACAGCATTATCCGGCCGGTAAAAATCGCGATAGAACTTTTCGGCATCAGCACGTGTGGCCGCGCTCAGCTCATCGAGATTGCCGATCACGCCACGCCGGTAAGGATGTTTTTGAAACGTAATGTCGTCAAGAAGCCAATAAAGTTTGCCGTATGGCGGCGCGAGCACGCCCTGGCGATATTCTTCCTTTACAACCTCGCGTTCCGAAGCGAAATTCTTTTCATCTACGTTCAGGTTAACCATTCGGTCGGCCTCGGCCCAGAGCAGAGTTTCAAGATGATTCGAAGGCACGACCTCGTAATAATTCGTGTAGTCGGGCCAGGTCGAGGCGTTGTTAAAACCGCCGACATCCTCGGTCAGCCTATCCATTTTTTCATCCGGCATGTTCTTAGTCGCCTTGAACATCATGTGCTCAAACATATGAGCAAAGCCGGAGCGACCGGGCGGATCGTTCTTGCCGCCGACGTCGTACCAGACATGGATCGAAACCGTCGGGCTTGAGCTATCCACAACCGAAACAACACGCATGCCGTTCTTCAACTTTCGTTCCTTAATGTTTAGAGGCTCGACCTTTAATTGAGCGGTACAGACGACCGCAGCC
>JBQTJB010000246.1:0-2077 GCA_052387555.1 Blastocatellia bacterium
GTTTATATGCACGCACTGTAGTTTTAGACTATCGCAAGATAGTTTTATACACTCTGAGGTGACTTTTGCTTACTTTTAATTTGAAACGTGTATTTGCTCTTCGTGGGGTTGGGAATGCTTATTCGCAGCTTGTTAAGATCGGGATTTCGCGGCCTACTGCTTGGAATTTGTTGGAGAATAAGGTGAGCAGTATTCAGGCGAAGCACTTGGAGAAGATATGTGCGTATCTGCGGTGCGAACCTAACGACCTTTACGAGTGGAAACCCGATCGCGACACCGTAAATGCCGAAGATCACCCGCTAAAAGACCTTCGCCGCGAGGGAAAGACCTCAAACTATAACGAATTGATCCGCAAGATTCCGCTAAACAAGATCGACCAAGTCGAAGAGCTGCTCGCTGGGCTTACAACAAGCGAACCTGCCGAATAAAACTTAGTTCACCTTCGGCGGCGGCAGTTTCTTCAAACTTCCCTGCCCGCTTATCTGACGTTTGCCGGCGACTTGTTCTGCTTTTGAAAGTGCCCGCAGAAAATTTTCGCCGAGGACTTTTCTGATTTCTGTTTCGGTGTAGCCGCGGCGGAGCATTTCGTATGTGACGAGGACAAGGTCTTCAGTTCCTTTCATCGGCGGCGGCAGAAACGGAACGCCGTCGTAATCGGATCCGAGACCGGCGTGATCGATACCGGCGACCTTTTTAATGTGGTCGATGTGATCGACAATGCGTTTGTAATCGGCGATATAGATCGGGTTTGCGGCCATCAACTCGTTCTCTGCTTTCACGAAACCGGCCTGGTCGTCCTTATATTTTTCACGAAGCGCGGCGATCTGATCGCGAAGCTTTGCCGAACGCTCGTTCTCCTCACGGTTGGTGCGCTCATCAAGGAATGACGAGTAAAACACGACCATTATCACGCCGCCGTTTTGCGGCAATCTGCGTAAGATGCTGTCGGGGACATTTCTCGTATGATCGTTTACGCCGCGCGCTCCTGAATGCGAAGCGATTAAAGGAGCTTTGGTGATATCGAGCACATCGTTCATCACTTTCTCGGAAACGTGCGAGATGTCAACAAGCATTCCGAGGCGGTTCATTTCACGAACGACCTCCTTGCCGAATTCGGTCAACCCGTTGTGCTTGATGTCGCGGTGAGCGTCGGCCCAGTCGTGCGCAACATTATGCGTCAGCGTCATGTAGCGGACACCGAGTCGATAGAAATTTCGCAAGGCATACAATGAATTCTCGATCGCGTAACCGCCCTCGATACCCATTAGCAAGCAGATTTTTCCAGCCTTCTTCGCACGTCGAATTTCATCTGCGGCTATACAAGTTATAAGATCGTCGTGTCGTTCGGCCTCGCGATATGTGCCGTCGATCTGGTCCATTGCCCGCCGCATCGAACCACCCGTTTTCAACGTCTCGCCACCGACATAGATCGACATGAATTCGCCCGTAATTCCACTTTTCTTTAAGCGATTCAAGTCCGTATGATATGGGTCTCCTCCGGGACGTAAGCGGCCGTTCGAATCTTCAGCAAGGTTGAAATCCTGATCGACCATAGGCTGAGTAATGTCATTGTGCCCGTCGATAATGATCGCCTTTTTGTGAATCTTCAGTGCCCTTGCCCAAAGAGCCGGATCGGCATCCTTCGGCATTGTTTGAGCAAACATTGAGGTGTACAAAAATACAATCAGTGCAAGAACGAGAAGCTTTTTCATAATTTTGGTAATTAAAATAAGAATTTTGCCTAGTTTATACGGTTTTTAAGCGAATCGAAACTTGCGTTGTTTGCGCGGGAGTTTTGGTTCACAAGTTTCCAGCAAAACCGCAAAATTTTGTTAAGCAATAAAAATGAAAAATGTCTTTGTAGACGGCCTAGCTATTTAGTTTTCACCGAGACTCGTCGTCAACGTTAAATTCAACCAAATTTCAAAACGACGAGTTGTAAATAAATCTAGGGTCATGACTAGTTAAGAATCTTATAAAGTAAGATAAAGCTAGTAATGACAGACAGTTACAACATATTAAAGCGTGCCCGAATTTCGCGTAAGAAATTTAGGCAAATATTACGCTATTTTTCACT
>JBQTJB010000247.1:0-36790 GCA_052387555.1 Blastocatellia bacterium
TACGCCAAGATTCGTCCGCTGCCCGGCATCGACCGGAATGCCGACGAGGCCAAGAAGCGCGAGTTGCTGTTCAACGGAATGCAGTTGCGGCTTTTGCCAGAAATCAACTGCGGATGCCGGTAAATGGTTGTAAAGAAATGAGTACTGGTAATGGGAAAAGCCGACGCGGTGGCGGGCGCCGCTTGCGAACGTAAAAAAAGTTCCGGTCGTTCCGCCGTGGAGGTTGAAAACTACATCGTATCGGTTTCGCAGAATCTGCCATGCCGTTTTGAAACGAGAAGATGATCCGCTGCAGACGGTAATTACCTTATCTACCGAATCAAATCCGTCGAGCAAGGGCGCAACCCAATCTTCCAGCAGAATGTCGATCTGAGCGTCAGGAAGGAATCGTTTGAGGGCGATAAGCGAGGGCGTTGCCAATACGGTGTCGCCGATCGAGCGGAGCCGGACGACAAGCACGCGTTTTACATTATTCCAGTCGATGTCCATAACGGAAAATGGATAGCGGATAATGGATAATTCTTAATTATCCATTTTCCAATGTCCGTTGTTCATTTCTCGACCGTTGCTTCGTCGATCAACATTACAGGAATGTCGTCCCTTATCGGGTAAAGAAGCGAGCATTCGTGATTCGTGCATTTTAATCCGCTGCCGTCGGTTTTCAGGTCAAGCTTTGACTTGCATTTCGGGCAACGCAAAATTTCTAATAGTTCGGGGCTGAGTGCCATATATTTCCTCAAGTGTGAATTTAACGCAAAGTCGCAGAGACGCAAAAGAGACAAACGAAAAATGGCACGGAAAGCCGTGCCTATCTTTACAATTAAGATTCTGCCGCCTGTTATGCTGTCGCTTCCGGGGTTTTTGTTCCGCATTCGGGGCAGAACTTTGCGCCCGCGGCGAGTTCCGCCTGACAGCCGGTGCATTTCGCTTTTTCCTGCGATAAACCGCATTCCGAGCAGAATTTCGCGCCTTCGCGAAGGTTCGCTCCGCATTTGACGCACGGCACCTGTGCGACCTCCATCTTGCCGCCGCAATCCGAGCAAAATTTCACGCCGGCGGCGTTTTGTTTGCCGCAATTAGGGCACGGAACGGTCGCGGCCTGTGGCTGTCCGCCTTGCGGACCGGCACCAAATGCATTTGCCATTTGTCCGCCGACGGCAAACCCGGCTCCAAGCCCGGCACCGAGGCCCGCGCCGCCGCCTTCGTTCTGTGCGGCGTCGCGCAAAGCATCGGCCGCCTGAAACTGCATGTATTTTTGAGCATCGCCAAGTGCACCCATCGAGGCACGCTTGTCCATCGCGGCTTCGACTTCCGGCGGAAGGCTTATGTTTTCGACATAAAACTTGGTTACTTCGAGGCCGTAGCCCTTGAAATCTTCATTGATCTTTGCCCGTATTTGTTCACCAACCTCTTTGTATTGAGCCGCAAGGTCGAGCGCCGGGATCTTCAGTTCACCAAGCGCGTCCGAAAATTCCGTAACTATTGCGCGTTTCAACTGGCCGTCGATATCCTCTGTCTGAAAATGAGCGTTTGTCCCGGCGACTTGTTTTATAAATTCGCTTGGGTCCGCGACGCGCAGGCTGTATGCTCCGAAAGCACGAAGCCGGACGATTCCGAAATCGGCGTCGCGCAGCATTATCGGGTTCGACGTGCCCCATTTCATGTCTGTGAACTGTTTGGTATTAACGAAATAGACTTCGGATTTGATCGGCGAGTTGAATCCGTATTTCCAGGCACCTAGCTTTGACAAGATTGGCGTATTTCCGCCCTCTACCGTGTATCGTCCCGGCGTAAATACATCGGCCACCTGACCCTCGAAAACAAATACCGCCGCCTGAGATTCGCGGACGATCAATTGTGCGCCGTTTTTGATCTCCTGTTGATAGACCGGAAAACGATAGAGAATCGTGTCCTGCGTGTTATCCAGCCACTCGATGACTTCGATAAACTGGTTCATCGCGGCTTCCTTGATCTTGTCGACAATGCTCATTTTTTGATCTCCTTGTCCGATATCTAACGATAAAATATCTCATAAAGTTCGATCAATTGGAAGTTTTACTCGCTGGAACTGGAGTATGAATGACTGATTTTGACCGATGAACGGCGTCGCCAGAAGACCAACCAAAATATAAAGACCGCGGACAGGCCGCCTGCGGAATCGAGAGCAACATCCCACGTCGAACCCGTCCGCGAACCGATAAAGCTTTGGTTGAGTTCATCAAGAACCGCAACCGAAACGACGAGCAAAGATGCCTTCGGAACCCAGGCGAATAATGTAGGCTTTTGAAACGCACGGCACGACAGCAGCCCAAGAACCGCGTAAACCGCAGGATGAGCGAGTTTGCGGATAAAAGCATGATAGCGGTCTATGGTTTCCGGTGAAAAGTCCGGGAAAAAGAATTCGAGAAGAGGGCGAATGATCCGCGAAGTCTCTTCAAACGAACCCTGCCCGCTTGATAGGTAGAAAATGACCAAGATCCAAATAAATAAAGGCGCATAGGCCGTTAACCATTTGCGCCGTTTCCATTTATCGTCTGTTTCAACCAAAACGCTACTGGCTCATCGCAGTCATCCCGCCGCCAACAAGGTATAGAATGACACCCAGGATCATTACTCCTACCGGCAGCCATTGTGTCTTTCCCATGGCCGCCGAGATGATACCGACAATAGGTTGCAGGAAGATGTTCAATACTCCCCAAAGCGTGCCTCCTGTTTTGAACGAGACAATGATATTCCAAATCCAACCAACCAGCATCAGAATCCCGCCTAGTATTAACAAAATACTCATTTTTCCTCCGTGCGAAAGTGGTTTTTGTAAAATTGGAAAAGCAGGCTAAGCTTACTTGAAATCAGAATAGATTTCAATCGCCCTCCCTGTCTGATAAATGCGGTTTTTCTATTTAATTGCGATCTGGCCGTTCTCGATACGAATTTTGTCAGGATCGGTTTTCAGCACCATCTCGATCAACATTCCCGCCAGTTTTTTGTAACTGGCGAGCGTGTCGGCATTGTTGGTTTGTTTGCCTTCCGAATAGCCCGCGAGCAGAATTCCGCTGAAGCCGATCAACATGTTGTTGAAACCCTGTTTGTCTTTGTTCGCCACTTTTGCGTATTCCGGTATTTCGTCCAGGGCGCTGTTCACGGCTTTGAAATAGTTGACTACGGCTTCGTCACTTGGCTCTTCGGCATCTTGATAAACCGTCATTGCGGAAACGGTAAAGAATGTCAGGCCGGCCGCAATATTATTTTTCCAGCCTCTCGCGGCAGCTTCCTTTTCGTAGACGGCCTTGGTAGCCGTGTATATTTGTTTTATCAGCGCTTTTTCTTCCGGCGTGTCACCAAGTGCATCAGCTAGCGCCTTTCCGGTATCGACAGTTGCGTCTGCGCGAAACACTCCGTGGTTTCTTATCACTGGTGTTGGAGGCACAACCTTTTTTGCGTTTGAAATTGTGGATGGACCGGAGGCAGCCTCGCGTGCAGCTTTCTGCGATTTCATCTTGTTGTACAAACGGCTCTGAGCCGCGCTCGCCTGGCCGAACGAACCATATACAGTGCCGTAACCGGCGACATAATAGCCGCCGCCCGCAGCCTGGATCTGTGCATTTGCGATGCTGAACCCTGAGAAAACAATTGCCGATACGAATACTAAAATTGCTGGAGTTTTCATAATTACGTGCCAAACCGTCGCATTGTGGTTTATTTTTTTCCGTACACAGTATAAATCCCGCTTCCCGGGGCATTAGCGTCGAGAAGCTTCAATAGTCTGGCACCCTTGATGCACGACCAATGGGCGTTATACGTTTTTGGACCAGATTCTATTTTTGAAAAATGAATCTGCCAGTTATTGGGAACACTGAATTTTCCGGCTGACTTTACATTGGCATATTTTGTGTTCCCGACCATGCCGCTTACCACAAGCAGTTCCCACCTATAAGAGTTGCCTGCACCGAACACAAACTCCTGGTTTGACTGATGGATATTCATTCCGGCATAGTTTCCGGTGTATACACTGTACAGTTGCTGAACCCCGGTAAAATCATTGGTCCAAGTGCCATTGAAGTCGCTTTCGGCAATGGCGAATTTGTTATAGTTCACCATTTGGACAAGCGGCTTGAGCAATTCGGTTTCACTATCCCACCTAATAGTTTCAGGGTCGAATTTGTATTGCTGTATGAAACTATTCTTGTCGGGGGCAATAAACTCAAGCCAACCTGTATCGCCTTGCCGGAAAAGGAGAACAAATACTTGTTTTCCGGAGGCTCTCTCAACCGCATATCCCATGCCTAAATAAGGTCTGTTGTAGCTGCTGATATAGGAAGTTTTATAATTTTTTAGGCTGCTGTATCGCGGAGCGACTAAGATATCCCAAGCGGCGTTCGTCAGCGGTTCCGGGTCGGCAGGGAATATCGATCCTGCTTTTGGGTAATGAATTAAAACCTTGATGTTTCCTTTCACGACCTCTACCCAGTCTTCCTGCTCGGTGCTGATCCAACCGTCGTCGAAATTAGAGGTGTTAAATTTGAAACTGCTTTTTCGTGCAGCCTGAGGACGAATAACTTGATCCGCCGGTGAACCCTCATTAATTGGCCGACTATCGACCGCGGGTTTTTTCAAGCTGATCGATTCGATGAACGCCGTCACGACCGGCTCGTAGGCCTCGGTGTTCGTCAGGATCATCAGATTCATCATCTTCCCGTGACCGCTGACGGTGATGAGCACGACAGCGCCCTTTACCCCGTCTTTCTCAAACGCAGCCGTGCCCATTTCCGCTTTCCAATCCTCGGGGTTGTTTGCCGGCTGCATCGTTGGAGCGACCGTAACATTTACCGCCTCTTTCACGATAGTCTCCCAGGCGGCATTGAAATTCTCTTTGGATTTTCCGAGGCCTGGCATCGACTTGGTTAAGGTAATAATGCAGAAGGTTCCACTCGCCTTGTCCTCGGTCAAAAACTGAACCGAATCCGCACCGACCTGTTTCTCCCATCCCTTCGGCGGCTGAAACGCGGCGATATCGAACGTTTCCGTTGTTTGAGCCAGAGATCCCGTGGAAAAAGCGAAAAAGCAGATAGTCAGGAAAAGTAAATGTTTCATAGGTTGGCGTTGTCGGTCGGGACTAATGATCTCACCACACCACTCCGCGTAAACTGCGAAAAAAAAGCTCAAATTATTATTCGGTAACAAGGGCAATGCGGGTCGGAGGTCGGGCAGACATTTGAAAACATAGCAACTATAACTGAAAAAAGTGGTCCGAAACGTATTTCGAGCCACTCGTTTGGATGAATTTAGACTTGCTAACTATGCGGCGGCCGCACCGCTGACAACCTCGATAATCTCTTTTGTGATCGCGGCCTGACGGATGCGGTTCATGTTGAGCGTCAGCGTGTCGATCAACTCGCCGGCGTTTTTTGACGCCGAGTCCATCGCGGTCATTCGCGAACCCTGTTCCGACGCTACGGATTCGAGCATTGATTTATAAAGCTGCGTTTCGACCTGTTTCGGAAGCAGTTTGCCGAAGATCTCCGGGGCGGGCTGTTCGTAAATATACTCTGCTTGGGCCGACAAATTGTCGCCGTCCTCCACGGGTTCGATGCGTGGAATCGGCAGGATTTGTTCAATGACCGGCTTCTGCGAAAGAACGGTCTTGAATTCCGTATAAACCAGAAAAACCTTGTCGATTGACGTGTCGTCCGTAAAGGTTTTGATTATATTCCGGGCTATGTCAAGAGCGTCCTGATGGACTACTTGTCCGCTGCCTGTCAATCCGATATATTCGTCCGCAAACGTAACGTCACGCCGTTTGAAAAAATCTCGTCCCTTTCTTCCGACCGGGATCATCTCTGCCGATTTCGACGAATTCTCCTTCAAGAATGCCTGCGTAGCTTTGATGACGTTCGCGTTGAACGCTCCGGCAAGCCCCTTATCGGCACTTACCAGAACGACGAGATATTTTTCGTCACCACGCGCTTCAAGAAGCGGATGCGAAAATTCGTCCGCGACCTTTGCGCTCAAGCCGCCGAGCACTTCGGACATTTTCTGTGCAAACGGACGTGCCGCTGTAACCCGGTCCTGTGCGCGCTTCAACTTTGCAGCCGCAACCATTTTCATCGCCTTGGTTATCTGCTGCGTGTTTTTCACCGACTTTATTCGCCGGCGCATGTCCAAAAGACTTGCCATAACTATCTGTGTTTCAACAACTCGCTGACAGTTGTCTTTATGTCTTCCGCGATCTTTCTCAAAAGGAACGGAGAAATGTCCCGGCTCTGATGCATTGGAACCGTTGTGAATCGGCCATCTTCGTGATTGAACTGTTTGTGCGAACCACGCTGCCGAACTTCAACAAACCCCATTCGCTCAAGAATTCTTACAACCTCTCGCGGTTTAAGCACCGGAACATTACCCATTAATTTAATGCGATCGATTGAGTTCCGATAAATTCCGCTTCCAGTACGGGTTCCCCATCTTCAAGAAGCATCTCGATTACTTCGTGGAGATTTTCGTTAAGCTCGTCGAGTGTTTCTCCTTGCGAATGCGCACCGGGAAAGCCCGGCACGTAACCGACGAAAAGCCCGGTCGCAACACATTTTTCTACAACTGCCGTGAAGTTGTACATACTAATAACTACGCTGCCGCCGCCCCGGCTTCTTCCTTGCCCCATCGTGTTGCTTTGAAATCTTCGACCGCTTCCTTCAAATCGGCTTTAAGTTTGTCGTCGATGGTTTTCTTCTCGCGCAGCGTGTTCATTACGCCGGGGTGTGAATTTTCCATGTATTCGAGCAGTTCTTCCTCGAAACGCTTAAGATCCTCAACCGCAATGTCATCAGCTAAACCGTTCGTTACGGTCCAGATGATTATCACCTGCTGGTCGACTTCCATCGGCTGATACTGGCCCTGTTTGAGTATCTCGGTCAAACGTTTGCCACGTTCGAGCTGCGATTGGGTCGATTTGTCGAGATCTGAGCCAAACTGAGCAAATGCCGCAAGCTCGCGAAACTGTGCAAGGTCGATACGCAGCGTACCGGCAACCTGTTTCATCGCCTTGATCTGTGCCGAGCCGCCCACACGCGAAACCGAATTACCTACGTTGATAGCGGGACGCACGCCGGAGTTGAACAAGTCGCTTTCCAGAAATATCTGTCCGTCCGTGATCGAAATCACGTTCGTCGGGATATATGCCGAAATATCGCCGGCCTGTGTTTCGATGATGGGCAGTGAAGTTAAGCTGCCGCCGCCGCGTGCATCGGACATCTTTGCCGCGCGTTCAAGCAGGCGTGAGTGAAGATAAAATACGTCGCCTGGATATGCTTCGCGGCCCGGCGGGCGGCGGAGCAGCAGAGAAATTTCACGATAGGCGGCTGCCTGTTTTGAAAGATCGTCATAGATCGTCAAAGCATGGCGGCCATTGTCGCGGAAAAATTCACCGATCGCGCAGCCCGCGTACGGAGCCAGAAACTGCATCGCCGCCGGATCTGACGCCGTTGCCGAAACGACGACCGTGTAATCCATCGCGCCGTAATCTTCCAGCTTCTTAACGACCTGAGCAACGGTCGACGCCTTCTGCCCGATGGCGACATAAACGCAGATAACGTCCTTGCCCTTCTGGTTGATGATCGTATCGATAGCTACGGCGGTTTTGCCCGTCTGGCGGTCGCCTATGATAAGTTCACGCTGGCCGCGTCCGATCGGGACCATCGAGTCGATAGCTTTCAAACCGGTCTGCAGCGGCTCTTTCACCGGCTGGCGGTCGATAATGCCGGGGGCGATTCGCTCGACCGGAAAAAAGGTGTCGGTAATGATCTCGCCTTTGCCGTCGATAGCGTTGCCGAGAGCATCGACCACGCGGCCGATCATTGCGTCGCCGACAGGAACGCTCATGATTCGTTTGGTGCGTTTTGCCTCGTCGCCTTCTTTGATCTTTTGAAAATCGCCGAAGAGCACCGTTCCGACCTTGTCTTCCTCAAGGTTGAGGGCGAGGCCGCGTACGCCGTGAGCAAATTCCAAAAGCTCGCCGGCCATCACCTTTTCCAGCCCGTGTATCTCGGCGATGCCGTCGCCTACCTTTATCACGCTTCCTACCTCGTCGACCGTCATGCTCGCATCGAAGTTTTCTATCTGTGCGCGAATGATCTCGTTAATTTCGTTTGCCTTAATTGCTTCCATACTCTTTTTTATGGATAACGGACAGTGGAAAATTATTTTCCATTGTCAATTTTCCATTATCCATTAACTAATTGCTCTCTTAAATTCTCCAATTGCGTTCTTACGGAGTTGTCGTAAACGGTTGACCCGATGCGTGCAACGACGCCGCCGATAATATCTTTGTCTATTTCGAAACTGAGTTTTACCTGTTTTCCGGTAAGTTTTTCCAGGTTTGTTTGAAGTTCCTGCTTCTGACCGTCGCTAAGTTCGTGTGCGGAAATAATCTCGCCCAAAACCGAGCCGCTGCGTTCATCCAACACCGACGCAAACCGCTTATTGACCTCGGCTATATTCGTCAGCCGGCCGTTTTTTAGAAGCACGCGCAGAAAATTCGACGTCGTTTTTGTTGGTTTCGCTTTTGCAAGCAATCCTTCGAGCACGCCTTCCTTTTTCAAATGTGCTATCGAGGGGTTGGCGAACGCGCTGTGAAGATCATCATTCGAATTGATCATATCTTCCCACGTTTTGAGTTCGGTTTTGACGGTCTCGGTCTCACCGGATTTTGTAACTACATCGGCTAGGGCCGTGGCGTATCGGCGGGCGACTGTTTCGTTGCTCATTCTAGTTCAAACCTCCGATCGCCTGAATTCCCGATTTCACGAGCTTTGCGTCGGCGGCCGCGTCGACACTCGCTTTCAATTTGTCTTCTGCCTTCCTAAGGCTTTCATCTACGGCGAAGCGGCGAAGCTGTAATCTGGCAACCTGTCCAATACGAGAGACCTCTCCAGCTGCCTGCTCACGAAGTTTCTTCGCCTCGGCCTCGGCCTGAGCGATGAGACGCTGCTTTTCGGCACCGATCTCTTCCTTAGCTTCTTTGAGAATTCTCTCTTTTTCGGAGTCGACCCCAACCAGTTTTGCCTCAGCGGTTGTTAGTTGTGCGAGAGCCGCCTGTTTTTCTTCTTCGGCCTTGATGAGTTCGGCGCGAATCGATTCGCGTTTTGATTTGAAAGCCTCAGTCAATGGCTTTTTTACGAAGTAAATAAGGATGAAGACGAATATCGCGAGGTTTAAAAACTTCCAGAGCTCAAAGCCGGGATAATTAAAATACGTGTTCCAGAATTCGGAAAACCCGCCTCCTGAAGAACCGCCGCCGGCAAGAAGTAAAAATAAGCTATAAACGAAAGCTAACATATTGATTTTGAGATAAGTTTTTCCAGCGTTTTTTCCAGCGTGAAGCTGGGATTTTGTTTTTTCACTCGTCCCTCGTGACTGGCAACTAACCTTTCAGAATATTCGCTGTGATCTTCTCGGCCATTTTCTCCGCTTCCCGAACTATCTCGACCTTTGCCTCGGCAATTTGGTCCTTTACCTCGGCCTTCTCATCCGCTATCAGCTTCGCGGCCTCGGCCTTTGCATCACTGACCGTCTTTTGGCTGGCATCGACGGCCTCGGCGCGCGCTTTCTCTATCACCTCATAGCTTTCGCTGCGGGCGGCAAGCATCGCCTTTTCGTATTCTTTTTGCTTTTCGGAAACTTCGCGAAGTATCTCTCCGGCTTCGCCGCCGCGTCCGCCTTTGTGCTTTTCGCGTGATTCGATGATCGCGTTGATAGGCCTGAAAAACGTCCGGTTCAGGACCCAGATCATCAGCAGGATCAATGCAATATGGATAAATAGAGTGCCGTCCGGAAAAAGCTGGATCGATTCGGCAAAAGCCAGCAAAAACATATGTTTCTTAAACTATTATTGCTATAAAAATGCTGTTAAAAATCGTTCTATGCTCAAAACACATAAGATTATCACGCGCTGTTTTGACGGTCAAGGACACTGGCAGAAACCGGCGTGGTACAGAGGCGTGTCTGCAATTTCACAACATCCCCGCGCTTGTTGATACTCGCGTTATCGTCGGCAAGAGCGGGGAAACCGCTGAAATGATGAAATCATGTGTGGTAAAGTTTCAAAAGTTCCATGGCAATCCCTGTCGCGTCAAAAACCGTTCGGGCTCCGCGAAACCGCACCACAACTCTCGATGCGAACGAGGCTGGCGTATATCGCCGTCGGATCGTCCTGCCGGGTGAAATATCGGGCTTTGACTCGATACTAAATCGCACAGTGTGCGGCGACGCTTTTGAAGTGCTGAAACAGCTGCCGGAAAAAAGCTTCGATCTGCTGTTTGCCGACCCGCCGTACAATCTAACGAAAGACTTTGGCGCTGAAAAGTTTCGAGAAATGTCCCTTAACGAGTACGAGAATTGGCTCGATTCGTGGATTAAGCTCTGCGTTCCGCTGCTAAAGAAAACTGCAAGCATTTACATCTGCGGCGACTGGCGAAGTTCGTCGGCAATACAGCGTGTCGGCACAAAATACTTCAACTTGCAGAACCGCATCACGTGGGAACGCGAAAAAGGCCGCGGTGCAAAACAGAATTGGAAGAACGCCGCCGAGGACATCTGGTTTTTTTCGGTTTCGGACACTTTCACATTTAATCTAGATGCCGTGAAAATGAAGCGAAAGGTGCTGGCTCCTTACACAAAGAATGGTGAACCAAAGGACTGGGAAAAGAGCAGCGATGGCAATTTCCGCGACACGCATCCTTCAAACATCTGGACGGATATCAGCGTTCCGTTTTGGTCGATGCCCGAAAATACCGACCACCCGACTCAGAAACCAGAAAAGCTGCTGGCAAAGATTATTCTGGCGAGCACGAATGCCGGCGATCTTGTCCTTGACCCGTTTGCCGGCAGCGGCACATCGGCCGTCACGGCCAAAAAGCTCGGACGTAATTTTGTAGTTATTGAGTCGGACGAAGATTATTGTCTCCTGGCGCAAAAAAGACTTGAGCTGGCAGAGACCGACAACACGATCCAGGGATATTCCGACGGGGTTTTCTGGGAACGCAACGCTGGTCAAAGCCGCTCGCGCTCCGGGGTAAGGCCATCCCGCACTTGACATTTTGTTGCATCTGTGCAACACTAATTCAAGCGTTGGCTGTGAACAGCAACAAACTGTAAACCCATTTCAGGACTTATGACAAACTGTAAACAGATAGGAGGACTAACCACCTAAAGTGTCAACTTTTTTTAGGACGAGACAAGTTCAAGCATTTTCCAAGTGGGACGATTTCGGGCAATAACTCTCGTAGCGACTGCATTTACGCCGTCCCACTTTAGACAGAAGCTGGCTGGAAGCGGGACGATCCGCGTCAGCGGCGATTGATGTTCCTCCAGGTTAATGTTCCTCCAGCAGTAGGCTTTAGCCGATGGCAGACTCAGGACGATTTCAATCAGCTTTGGCGAAGCAATGCGTTTAGAATTTCTTTTGCGAATTCCTAAACTCCTCCTTACAACGGTGGTTCCGACTTGTCCGCTGTGATAAAACTTCTTATATGAAGATCGCAACCTGGAACGTAAATTCGATCAACGTCCGTATGCCGCAGATGCTGGAATGGATGGAGAGAACCAAGCCCGACGTTGTTTGCCTGCAGGAAACGAAATGCGTTGATGATAACTTTCCCGAGACCGCGTTGAAGGAAGCTGGTTACGATGCTGTTTTCATGGGGCAAAAGTCTTACAACGGCGTTGCCATACTTTCGAAGCATCCGATCACAGACGTTCAAAAAAACTTTCTCGACGATACGGACGAATCGCCAAAACGCTTGATCGCCGCGACTATAAACGGCGTACGTATTGTAAATACGTACATCCCGAACGGAACCGAGCTTTGGACCGACAAATTCACTTTCAAACTCGATTGGCTACAGCGCCTCCGTCGATTTTTTGACGAATCATGCGACCTGAACAAAGACGTTCTGCTCTGCGGCGACTTCAATGTCGCGATGGAAGACCTCGACGTCTGGGACGTGCCGACCTGGACAGGCAAGCTGCATTTTTCCAAGCCGGAGCGCGCCGCCATGCATAACGTCAAACAATGGGGCTTTGTCGATCTTTTCCGCAAAATGAACGGCGACACGCAGGAATTTTCCTGGTGGAATTACCGTGAAGGCGCATGGCAGAGAAACCGGGGACTTCGCATCGATTACATATGGACATCGCCAAGCCTGGCTGATAAATGCACCGGCTGCCACATCGACAAATCCACTCGCGGCCTCGAAAAACCTAGCGACCATTCGCCAGTTGTCGCAGAGTTCGATCTTTGATTGCTTTGCCGGAAAAAGAGGATTATCTTAGGTCAGCCTAAAACAAAGGAGAAAATTCAAAAATGAACAACGCACCCGTACAAGCTGGCGAAAAAGATGCGATCGCCAACACAAGTCAACTTTACATTGACGGCGGAATATCCGGCAAAGGCGATGCTATGAAGCCAGCATTCCATAATGACGCGACGATCTTCGGCTACATCGGCCCCGACCTTTTTGGCGGCCCCATCCAACAGCTTTTCGATTGGAACGACGGCAACGGCCCGGCGGCGACACTCAAGGCTGAGATCGCAAGTATCGATATCGAAGGAACTGTCGCGACGGTCCGGCTAGAACTCGACAACTGGACCGGCCATCGGTTTACTGACTTCTTTACACTTCTCAAAACGGACGGCGAATGGAAGATCATAAGCAAGGTATTTTATCTGCATCCGGAAAGTTAAAAAAAGTAAAACGTCATGTTCAATCGTTTTCGTCGTATTCGAATCGAGTTTGGGAAAATAATGTTCGCGAGGACTATATTGCTGCTAGCTATTATAGTTGGGATTTCCGTTTTTGGGCTGGTTGGCTTCACTAGCCCGTGGCCGACATTTGTTGCGATTGTCGGGTTGGCGGTCGGTGTGCTGTTTCGACGTGCTATCGTTGACTCGTTCGAAATACTCTCTTGGACATTGCCAGCTGGCTTGTTTGTTTATGGAGTGGTTTTGTTTATTGGTGACCGCTTGCTCGGGATGTCGGGTGAATTGCAATTACTGATTATTACTGTAACAACTGTAGCGGTGTTTGACATACAATTTTGGGCTTTGTCCGATCCTTCGATTGTAAATACAGAAAATAACGATTAGAAAATTGGTATGTTTTTGAAAAAACTTTGGAAACCTTTGTTGATCATAGTCTGGGCTTCTGCTTTCATTCAAGCTCAAGAAAAGCCCTGCCCGACAGCTTCCAAGTTCGGACCCGATGACCAGATCGGAAATGTTCGATACATCACGCCGGTAAAAACGCTTGCCGCGACCAAGCTTGTCACAAAAGGGAAAGCGTACCGGCTCGGCATCGAGACGAATAAGGATACGCCCGCCTACGGCACGCGCAAGTTTGCGATAACGGTGCTTCAGCCCGACCAGGCAGGCGGCGCAAGTTTAGGGCCGACGAAGACGACTTATAACGACGACATCATCACAGGCTGGGTCGGCGTTGGTTCGCAGCTCGACGGCCTCGGCCACGCGGGAATCGACAATCTCTATTTCAATTGCAACAAGGCGTCAGATTTCACGCGTGCCGATGGTCTGACGAAATTCGGCATCGAGAATGTTCCCGCCATCGCGACGCGGGGCGTTCTGCTCGACATGGCTGGTTACTTTAATACCGACATGGTGAAAGAAGGAACTGCTTTCAACCGTGCCGAGATCGAGGGCGCAATGAAGCGCCAGGGCATCAAGTCGATCGAGAAAGGCGACGTCGTTCTTTTTTACACCGGCTGGTTGAAACTTATCGGAAAGGACAACAAACGCTACATCTCGTCAGGCCCTGGTCTTGGTCGCGATGGCGCGAAATATCTTGCCGAGCTCGGCGTGGCAATGGTTGGGATGGACACTTCAAACTTTGAAGTTATCCCGTTCGAAAACGGTGCAGGTGTCTACGAGGTTCACCAGATATTGCTCGCCATGCACGGGATTCACATCCTCGAAAACATGAATACCGAGGAAATGGCGAAGGACAAAGCCTGGGAATTTCTGTTCACCCTCGGCGCTGCCCGCATCACCGGCGGCGTCCAGGCGATCGTCAACCCGATCGCGATCAGATAAGAATGAGAAAAAATCATGCTTCGAATCTCTATATTGGCATTTGCTCTCTTCGTCGGACCGGTTAACGCGCAGCGTACCGATTTCCCAACTGGCTGCCCTTCGCTGCCGAAGCAAAAAGCCGTCGTAAAGAAAGACGCACCGAAAACCCCAGAGCAGGCTGAGGCAGACAAATTGGTCGCGGAGGGTCGGGCGGCGACGCGCACTTTTTCGGGTGAGAATGTTGCGAAGGCCATTTCGCTATTTGAACAGGCAGTCGGAGCCGATCCGACGAACGCACAGGCATATATCGCTCTCGCCCGGGCACATACGCAGTCGCAGCGTTATATGAGCGTGCCGAAGAAAATTGCCCGCGCCCGAGCATGGGAGAATTTGTCGAAGGGACGTGAACTTGATCCCGCAAATATAGATGGTTTGTATATGCTCGCGGATCAAATTCTCGCAAACGATCATGATTACAAATGTGCGAAACGGATACTCGAAACAGCCTTGAGGCTCGACCCGAGAAACGCACGGTCCAATCATTACTACTCGCAATTGCTGAGCGGAATGGGTAAGTTTGACCTTGCTTTCCAGTACGCTGATAAAGCCATTGCTCTCGCTGATGCGGATACCCGCAGTTTCGTGCTCACAAATTCCGGCAGACCGCGGTACATGGCCGGACAATACGATTGGGTTCTTACGAAGTATCTCGAATCGACCCCGAACGCTCCACTGGCACATTTCTACCGAAGCCTCGCGTACGGTGCGAAGGGAATGTTTACGGAAGCGCTCGATGAAGCGAAGAAATACCAGGCCGGAGATCGAGCCAGGGATGCGGGAGGCGTTGGGATGATCGCGTTAGCGTACGCCAACGCCGGCCAGAAAGAAAAGGCACGTGAACTGTTGAGTGAACTTTTGCAGCGAGACGCTCGCGGCGAGCATGTGGTCGAGTACCGGATCGCGGCAGTTTATGAAGTTCTCGGCGAAAGGGATGAAGCTTTTCATTGGTTGGACAAGCAGATAGACGACTCGGACGGACTCGGTTCGTGGCTGGTGTGGCTAAACCATGACCCGGTATGGAAGGAAATGCGGAAAGACCGTCGCTGGAAAGGTATTCAAAAGCGAGCCGGATGGAAAGACTGATTACCGGCGGCGTGCAGGCTATTGTCAACCCGATCGCGATCAGGTAGTTCGTCAATAATCCCAAGGAGAAGGTTTCGATCAATGGAAAAACTAAGGCTTGCTCAATACGGTTGTGGAAAGATGTCCGTCTACACGATGCGCTATGCGATCGAAAAGGGCGCGGAGATCGTATGCGCGTTTGGGCGCAGCTCCAACATCGGCAAGGACATTGGCGAGATCGCGGGAGTCGGTAAGACGGGCGTTCTCGTCCAGGACTCGAACGACGCGGTAGCGATCCTGAAGGAAAAGAAGCCGGATGCCTGCATCATCGCCACAGCGAGCCTTATGCAAGATGTAAAGCGCGCCTTGATGGACTGTGCCGAGAGCGGCGTGAACGCCATCACCCTTTGTGAGGAGGCCTTCTATCCCTGGAACTCCTCCTACAAAACGTCGCGGATGTTGGACGAGCTGGCCAAACAGAACGGCGTTACACTTTGCGGATCCGGATACGGCGACGTGTTTTGGGGAAATCTGATCTCGGCAATAGCGGGGGCCACGCACACCATCACGAAGATCACCGGAAGATCAAGCTACAACGTCGAAGAATACGGCATTGCACTGGCGAGGGTGCACGGAGCCGGCTTGTCGCTTGCCGACTTCGAGAAAGAGATCGTGGCCTCGGACAACATCTCGAGCGCTGAACGCGCCGCCCTGATCGACGCCGAAAACTTTCTGCCTTCGTACATGTGGAACTCGAATGGCTGGCTTTGCTCACAGCTCGGGCTCACCGTTAAGGAACAGACCCAAAAGTGCGTTCCCCAGACCCACGACAAAGACCTTCATTCTGGGACCCTCGGGATGACGATCCCCGCCGGATACGCAACCGGAATGTCGGCAATGGTTACGACTATCACCGAAGAAGGGATCGTTATTGAAGGCAATTGCATCGGCAAGGTCTACGCCCCGGGCGAGTACGATCAGAATGTATGGACCATTCACGGCGAGCCAGACACCGAGGTGATCATCAACCGGCCGGCAACCGTCGAGTTGACCTGCGCCACCATCGTCAACCGCATCCCGGATCTGATCGCCGCCGAACCGGGTTTCACAACGACTGAAAAGATGCCGACGAATAAATTTCGCGCAAAGAACCTCAGTTTCTACGTGAACTGATCTCGACAATGATGTAAAGGACCGGTTAGATCATTTCCATTATCTCCGCGAGAGGCTTGCGTCTGATGTCCGGAACCTTTGCATTATCCGCCGGATAACCGACCGGGATAAGCACGAAAGGAATCTCGTTCTTTGGCCTGTCTAGAATTTCCTGCAAAAACTTCATCGGCGAGGGCGTGTGCGTCAGCGTGGCGAGACCCATGTTGTGCAGCGCCGCAAGCAGCATCCCGACGGCAATGCCGACCGACTCCTGTGAGTAATATGTCGGTTCGGTTTCGCCATTTTCGACAATTGTGGTGATCCGAAAAACGACGATCAGATACGGCGCGATCTCGAGGAATGGCTTGTGCTCGTCGGTTCCAAGCGGCGCCAGCCGACGCAGCCATTTCTCGCTCATCCGGTTGTGATAGCTTTCGTATTCTTCCTTCTCCGCCGCCGCCCGAATTTTCTTTTTGACCTCGACATCGCGCACAACGACAAATCGCCAAGGCTGCATATTTGCGCCCGACGGCGCCGATCCCGCAGTCACAATTGCTTTCTCTATCAATTCAAGCGGCACATCGCGGTCAGAATATTCCCGCACCGTTCGTCGAGCCCTCATCTGTTCAAAGAACTCATCGGCGCGTCGAATTTGCTCCTCGGATGAAAGCTCTTTGAAATCTAACGGAATGAAATATGGCAAAGGTTGTCTTGTCATTATGGATATTGCGGCAATTAGTAAACTACACATTGATTCTAAATCGGAAACCGGTTGGACACGGAGCAGCCGCAGTATTAAACTGATTTTTGCAGAGTTATGGACGTTCGTAAAGCACTTCTGATATTTTTTGGCACCGTATGTGTCGGGCTTGGCGTGATGGGAATGTTCTTGCCGCTGATGCCGACAACTGTCTTTCTGCTAATCGCGGCATACTGTTATTCGAAAAGCTCCGACCGTTTTCACAATTGGCTTTTGAACAATCGTTTTCTAGGCAAATACATCAAAAGCTACAAATCCGGCCAAGGCATAACCATCAGACAAAAAGTCATGACGATCGCGATTCTTTGGTCGTCGATCGGCTTCAGCATTTGGTTTGTCGAAGGCTCATTCTGGCTCACGCTTCTTCTTGCCGCAGTTGCCATCGGCGTCACGCTCCATCTCGTGCTGCTAAAAACCTACCGCCGGGAACCTGCGACCGAATCACAGCCGTTTCCGGTTGAAGAAACTTAAAACTTACAATCGCTTTCCAATCAACTCTTTGATTCTTTTTGCAAGTTGCGGGAGCAGCATGGCCGTTTTTGTGAGCGAACCGCTGGCGAAAGTGCGCGTCATTTTGCGAAATGTCTCGACGGCGGTCGCCGAGTACGGCATCCACCAGGCATCGGGCAGAAGGGCGATGCGATTGACGTGTATGTGCTGCGGCTGGACGAGCTCCATCAAACCTTCGCGGCCGTGCGTACGGCCACGGCCTGAGTTTTTGAAACCACCCCATGGCGTTTGGCCTATGCCGTGCGTGTATAAAACTTCGTTGATGCAGACCGTGCCCGCTTCGATCTGTTCGGCAACACGGCGGCCTCGTGCATAATCGCGAGTCCATACACTTGCGGTCAGGCCGTACTCACTGTCGTTAGCTAATCGAATTGCTTCTTCTTCAATCGTGAACGTCGCTATCGGCAATGTTGGGCCGAAGGTTTCTTCCTGCATCGCGCGCATGTCGTTGCGGGCCCCGGTGATGACAGTGGGTTCGTAGAAGAGCGGAGCACGGACAATCTTGTCGGCATCGCCGGTTCCTCCGGCGAGAGTGCTTTTCGCCGTCGAAGCGACGCCGATGCGGACAGGAATGTCCGCGTTCCGGCAGCCGCCGATTTCTATCTTTGCTCCGGCGTCGCGGAAACTTTGCACGTGATCTTCGACAAGTTTGATCTGCCGTTCGGATGACATCGCACCGATAGAAATATCTTCTGCATCACCGACGCCTTGTTTAAGAGAGCACGTTTTTTCGACGATCAGCTTTGTTAATTTGTCGGCGACCGATTCTTGAACATACAGCCGCTCGACCGAAGAACACGACTGGCCGGAATTGCAGAACGCGCCCCAAACGGCGGCGCTCGACGCGAGTTCAAGATTTGCATCTTCGAAGACGATCATCGGGTCTTTGCCACCGAGCTCGAAGACACACGAAGTTAGATTTTTAGCCGCAGACGCCGCGATTTTTTTGCCAGTTGCGACCGAGCCGGTAAACATTATCTTGTCCGGCGCCGCATCGACCAATGCCGCTCCCGTTTCGCCAGCACCGCTGACGATTTGCACGGAATTCACGGGAAAACCTGCTTTTTCAAAGATTTCGCCAATCTTCAAACCGACCGACGGCGTTAGTTCCGACGGCTTGATAACAACAGTGTTTCCGGCCATCAATGCCATTACAGCTTCGCCGAGCGGAATCGAAAACGGATAATTCCACGCCGGGATAATCCCGACCACGCCGAGCGGGTGATAGACGATCTTCGATGAACGTCCCATCAGCGCGTATAAGCCAATGTTTATTTGCGCCGGTCGCAAAATCTTTTCGGCGTTGCGGGCGAAATACTGCATCAGATCAAGCACCGGGGCGATCTCCATCGAGATCGCTTCGCCATAAGGCTTGCCTGACTCGGCGGAGATAATGTGTGCGATGCCGTCGATGTCGGCCAGAATTACTTCGCGGGCTTTCATGACCAGGCGCTTTCGATCCTCGAACGAAGTCTGCTTCCATTTTCGAAATGCCTTACGCGAACGCTCGACCGCTGCACGAACTTCTTCTGGCGAAGTTTGCCGTACGCGCCCGACCTCTTCTCCAGTTGCCGGGTTGATTGAAACGATCTCGACGGTACTATTTTCCTTTCCGATTGCAGCGTTCATGATTTTGACTTAAGAATACTCCAATTTCTAAAGAGCATTAAGCAAATTCGGCTCATAGAAACTAATAAATGCTAAAATTTTAAATTCCGTCGAAAAAAGTACTTGACAGGCTGATTACAGATGATTATTCTGTATTTGGAAATAATTTGCGAATGATTGACGAAATTGATAAACAAATACTTAGTATCGTTCAGACAGATGGGCGGGTTTCCAATGCTGAGATCGCCCGTCAGGTAGGTTTGGCTGCATCGGCGGTGCTTGAGCGCATAAGGAAACTGGAAGATCGCGGCGTTGTTCGCGGCTACACGGCTTCGCTTGATCCCAAAATGGTTGGTTTCGGCCTGATCGCATTTGTCTTTGTTCGGACAAACGAATGCGGTGACGGAACAGATGAGCTGTTAGCCGGAATTCCTGAGGTATTGGAAGTTCACGACGTCGCCGGCGAGGATTCGTATTTGCTAAAAGTAAGAGCCGCGGATCCGGAAGATCTTGCGGTACTGCTCAGAGAAAAGCTGAAGGCGATTCCGACCGTAATTTCTACTCGAACTACCGTGGTGCTGCAAACGGTAAAGGAAACGACGGCTCTTCCGCTTGATAGGTGCGCGGAGAAAGTTAAAGGAAAAGGTAAAAAAAAGAAGTAAATTCTCGGGGGCGGGGTTATGACGCAGGAAACGCTCGTAAATAAGAAGAATCTGATCGTGCTGATCGCGGCTTTTGCGGCGGTTTACATTTTCTGGGGCTCGACATATTTGGCGATCAAATACACGATACAAACATTGCCGCCTTTTTTGACGGCCGGAGCTCGTTTTGCTTTTGCTGGCGTGATCCTTTTTCTCTGGGCCCGTCTGTCGCGTGATTACGAACGACCAAAACTTGTGCATTGGAAAACGGCATTTATCGTCGGAACATTTTTGCTGCTCGGCGGCAACGGTGGCGTCGTGCTTGCGCAGCATTTTATTTCGTCGAGTCTTTCGGCTCTGCTCGTAGCTACTGAACCGCTTTGGATCGTATTGCTTAGCTGGCTCTGGCTCCGAACCGGAAGGCCGAATTGGAAGGTTGCGCTCGGGTTGCTCGTCGGTTTTGTCGGTGTATGGCTTCTGATCGGGGGACAACCGGTTGACGGCGGCAATGCAACGAGCGGATTTGGCCAATTGGTCGGAACTATTGCCGTTTTGGGCGCTGCACTATCCTGGGCCACCGGGTCTATCTACGGCCTCAAGTCCCAGACGCCAAAGTCCTCGATAATGACCGCCGGGATGCAGATGATGGCCGGAAGCTTGTCGCTTCTAATAGTCGGATTGCTGCGTGGCGAATGGGCAGTGTTCGATCCGTCCGCCGTATCATTGAATTCCGTTTTTGCATTGTTCTATCTGATAATTTTCGGATCGCTGATCGGATTTACGGCTTATAGCTGGCTGCTCAAAAACGCGCAGCCGTCGATGGTTGCGACCTACGCTTATGTAAATCCGACTATCGCCGTCCTTTTGGGTTGGGGAATCGCCGGCGAGTCGTTAACGGCTCAGATGCTGATCGGCGCGTTTATCATCGTCGTTTCTGTAGCCCTGATCACGACTAACAAAAAAGTTAAAGTCGTGAAGGACGACATCGCGATTCACGAATCGAATACGCCGGCCGGACCCTGCAGACCGCTGTCGGTCTCGGCCTAAAGTGGATAGGAAATAATTCGATGTCAAATAATTCCCACAATGCAACAGTAACGTACGCGGTCGACGATTTCTTTTTTTCGGCCTCCCGCCCGACGGCCGAAATTACGACGAGTTACGAAATCAGGGAAGCTCAATCGAATTCGACTCGATAGCTGCGAAACCAACACGATATAGTCTAAAAGGGAAGCATGAAACAATATTTGATTGACACATTTCGATTTAACGACTGGGCGAACAAGAAAATGCTTGCCGCCATGTCTCCAATGTTGGATAAGACTGATGTAACGGCAATATTCAGCCATCTGATCACAGCTCAAAACCGTTGGCTGCTAAGAGTGAACAACGACCCGGCGGAGGCAAAAATAAAATGGTGGGACACGCCTTTTTTGTTTGAAGAACTCGGCGCTCTTTGGGATGATAGTTTGAAAGCATGGCTGGAATTCTTTGCCGTAATCGATGATGGCGACCTTGACAAGCCGGTCACATACACGCCCGGAACGGATGACAATGGAGGCTCTCAGGCACTTCGCGACATAGTTTTGCAGCTTAACTATCACTCGATCCTTCACAGAGCCGAGATCGGTCTTCGTCTTCGTGACCGAGGGGTCGAGCCTCCGCACACCGATTACATCTACTATCTGCCACCGCAGAACCTAAAGTGAAAGTTGCCGGGTAATGATCACTATGCATCCTCAACCAGAAAGCATGATATGCTTCGACAATATTCGCACACAGTTTCCCGCTCTTACTCGTGTTCACAAAGGCCGACCTGTCGCCTATTTCGACGGCCCTGGCGGAACGCAGGTTCCGCGCTTTGTCGTAGAGGCAATCAGCAATTACCTCTATAACCACAACGCAAACACGCATTGGGGCTACCCGACGAGCAACGAAACGGATGCAATGATCGAGGATGCTCGCCAGACATTTGCTGATTTTTTCAACGCTCGCCCGGACGAGATCGTTTTCGGTCAAAACATGACGTCGCTTACATTGCATTTGGCACATGCGCTGGGCCGGCAGTTCAGCGAGGGTGATGAGATCGTCGTTACCGAACTCGACCATCATGCGAATGTAGACACCTGGCGGTCGCTTGAGAAAGATCGCGGAATGAAGATTCGCGTACTGCCCATGGATATCGAGACCGGCCAGCTTGAAACCGGCGATTTGCCCTCACTGCTAAACGAGAAAACTAAACTCGTAGCCATCGGCGCTGCTTCGAACGCTATCGGAACAATCAGCGACGTAACTGCCATTTGTGCACTTGCGAGGGAAACGGGAGCCTTGAGTTTTGTCGACGCCGTTCATTTTGCGCCGCATAAATTGATCGACGTACGATCCATAGGCTGTGATTTTTTGGCGTGCTCCGCATACAAATTTTATGGCCCGCACATCGGTATCTTGTACGGACGCAAAGAGTTTTTGGAATCGATCGATTTTCCGAAACTTCGGCCCGCTCCTGACAACTCACCCGAAAGAGCCGAAACCGGAACGCAGAGCCACGAATCGATCGTTGGCGCCGGTGCGGCTGTTGATTTTCTCGCCTCGCTTGGCAAAGGATCGACGCGACGTGAACGTCTCGGTAACACTTTCGGCGAAATACATGTGCGCGACCAGGAATTGACTCGAATCCTATGGAACGGGCTTTGTGAGATCGATGGCGTGCGGGTTTACGGCCCGGGCCTCGATACCGATCGAACTTCACTTGTTTCATTCACTGTCGGCGATCATCCATCTGAAGAAGTAAGTAAATACCTGGCGGGTAAGGGTGCATTCGTTTCGCACGGTGATTTTTACGCCGCGACTGTAGTCGAAAGATTGGGCGTTGACCGACAGGGTTTGGTTCGCGCAGGATGTTCGATTTATTCCACGTCGGACGAAGTGCAGCGGCTGATTGATGGTGTAACAGAATTCGTCAGTGAGCATCGCTGAACGGGAAATTATAGAGATTGAAGGCCTGCCGTCGTCGCGATGAGTCACCGGCAACATTCGGACCGGAAGGCACCCGCTCGGCGTCTCGGATCAATATCAGATCGTTGTTTGTATTTCCGCGGGCGATTATCATTTCTTTTCCGTCTTCCGTCCACGCAAAATTAAGTATCTTGCCCGATTTAAAATCGGTTATCTGTGTTGCGGGCGAGCCGTCGGCCGGCTGCCGCCAAATGTTCTGCGCTCCGCCGCGGTTTGTCAATATGGTTAGCGATTTGCTGTCCGGCGACCACATAAACTGATTTACCAGATTGTACTCAATCTCGCGCTCCACTTTGCCGAATTTATTGTCCAGGATGGTTGCGATCATCAGCTTTTTCTGAAAAGAGCGGACATCATAGGTCGTATAAGCGATCCGTTTACCATCCGGAGAGATGCGCGGCTGAAAAACGCTCAAGTTATCCGATTCGTAGAACGGTTCAGTCGGGCCGCTGCCAACCGGTACTTTCATCAAGGAGAATCGTTCGTCGTTGCCGATCTTCCGCTGAAAGATAACGTATTTGCCATCAGGCGTCACCTGCGGATTGAAATCGGCATAATTCGCGTCTTCGTTCGTCAAACGGACTGCGTTCTTGCCGTCGGCATCGGTTTTCCATATCCGCGAGGACTTATCCTTCTGCAGATTGAAAATAATATTCTTTCCGTCCGGCGTCGTGACCGGCATCACCGAGTATCCGGGCTCTGCTAATAAGGCCCGCGCGTTTTTCCCGTCATCGTCCGATATCCAAAGATCGGCTTCCTTGCCTTCGTTACGGGAATAGATCAGCTTGCCGTCACGACGTTGTACAAGACCATGGTATCCTTCGAGATTTCGCGATTCGGTCGTTAATTGAGTGTTCTTTTTTGTAGCGGGCGAATATCGCCAAACGGACGAAACCGTGTCGCCTTTGAGCGTGATGATGTTGCGTCCATCGGACGAGACGCTTACGTCCAGATAGTCGTTAAAGTCATTGGTTATCTGCTCGATCTCGGAAGACGGATACGAGGAACGCCAAATCTGATTGGGGCTATTTTGAGTTTCACGGCCCGAAAAAAGAAATCCCGAACCGTCTGCAAACCATACGAGATTTGTAATAAAGAAAAACTCTCTGCGATTCAGCGGCCTGACCTTTTTCTCGGATATCAATATTTCTGCAACGTCCGTGTTTGTGACAAAGCCGCTCTGCCGCTTTCCTGCACCGGTCAGGATCGTACGTCCATCGGGCGACCACGCAAGGCGGTTTGCAAAGAAGTTGTAGTCGGTTTCACGGTTTGAGATAAGCGGCTCCGCGGCCAGCGTTTCTACATTGACGATGAAGATCACATCCTCGTTCGTGTCGGACCTGTGCCGAGCGAATGCAAATTGTTTCCCGTCGGGGGAAAAAGTTACCGCGCTGTCTACGTCCTCGATCAGCTTCTTCGGCGTTCCGCCGAGTGTCGGAACCTGATAAAGCGTATTTATCGAAAAATCTGTACTTGTCTGACAGTAATAAACATAGTCGCCAGTCGGAGAAAAAGTTACAGAGTGCAGATTCAGGTTCGTCGGCGGCACAACCGTGACGATGCTGTCAGTTGCGATCTGGCGGACGACGAGGCTGCGGCTGCCGAATTCGCCCGCCACGTAAGCAACATATTTCCCATCGGGCGAGATAACAGGCAGAAGCACGCGGCCGTCAGTGTTAATCCTCGAAATTTGCGGCCTCACGAACGCGGTTGCCGCAAGAGGTGTTTCAGCTATCTGCCAATTAAAGAACGCCAGTGCGCCGAAAGCCATAAGAACGACCGCCAATGCGGGGCCGGCTATCAACGGCCAACGTCTGCGATTTCGTGGTGCGGCGTATGACTTGCCGGAAGTCATAACCGTCGTTTTATCCGTTGAGTGGTTTGCGCTGATGGTGCGGTGAATCATCGTCGGATTCTCATTGAAATCCGGAGACGAGGTAACATGGCCGGAGCGGTTTCCGCTGTTTGCGTGTTCGATCTCGTGAAGAAGTTCCTTTATGTCTAGTGCGAAATCCTTAACGTCCTGGTAGCGTTCTTCGCGATCTTTCTGCAGCGACTTACGCAATATTCGCTGAAGCTCGACAGGGATATTGGGCAATATATTCGCGATAGGTTCTGGGTCGTGATAAATGACGGCGGCGAGCGTGTCGGCGGTGGTCTCGCCGTCGAACGGCGCTTTGCCGACCAGCAGTTCGTAAAGCACGACGCCGAGGCTCCAGATATCCGTTCTTTCATCGACCTCAAGCCCGCGGGCCTGCTCCGGCGACATATACCGCGCACTGCCCATTACCGTGCCTGGAATCGTCTTGTTTTCGCTGCTGTCATCAGCAGATTTGAACCCGACCACGGGTTTCGCCAACCCAAAATCGAGAACTTTTACGATTCCGTCGCGGCGAACCATTATGTTTTCCGGCTTTACATCGCGGTGAACGATCCGTTCGTGATGCGCGGCGACCAATGCATTTGCGGCTTGTTCAATTATTTTCAGGATTCGAGTTAAGGTTAACGATTCGCGTTTGATGATCTCGCGTAGAGTCGTTCCCTCGATAAACTCGGTGGCAAGGAAATGGCCGAAATCGTTCTCGCCGATCTCGTAGATAGTGATTATGTTGGGATGGTTCAGGGCGGAAACAACGCGTGCTTCCTGTCGGAAACGGGCCTTTCTTTCGTCGTCGGACGTAAACTCATTAGGCAGAAGTTTTATTGCAACACTACGGTCGAGCTCGGCGTCGTGCGCGGAATAAACCTCGCCCATGCCGCCCTCCCCGATCTTGTTGCGGATCTCATATCGCCCAAATTGTTCACCCGTCTGCATTTCTCAAATCCTTAAAAGCTCCACTCCTTACCAAAGAGGTGGGTCGGCGTTTCGCCGACAGGGTGGTTCTCTCTATCAAAACCGGCAGCGTTACCTCATTAGTGTTCAAATATTCGTGTTCAAATCGACACTTCTCCGTAAATGATAAACACCGTATCTCACGCTTTTGTGACAACTTTGTTGCGTGGTCTACGGTGTTCAAATAACGCTTGACTAAATATTTAAACGAGTCAGCCAGTCATAAAAGTTTCAATTACTTTATAACTAGCGTCGATCGCCTCTCCGAGCTTTTCCGGCACGTTGCCGCCACCTTCGGCCATATCGGCTTTGCCGCCGCCGCGTCCGCCGACTATCGGCACTATCTCCTTGATCACGTTTCCGGCCTTTACTTTGCCGGTGAGATCGTCGGAAACGCGGACGATAATGCTTACCTTGCCGTCGTCCCTGCGGCCCAGCACCACGACGCCGGATCTCAATCTGGAAAGAAGCGTGTCCGACAATTGACGCGTTCCGTTTGCGTCTAGCCCCTCGACGATCTTGCCAAGAACTTTTATACCCGCAACTTCACGGGCTTCATCCCCGTTGGAAGACGCTTCGCTGATCGTTCCGGTTGCGATCTTCAGCTTTAGCTCGTCGATCTCTTTCCGAGTTCGTTTCACTTCTTCCTGAAGTTTTTCTATCGCGTTCGGAAGATTGTCCCGCTGAGTTTTCAATGCACTAAGGCTGCGGTCGATAAGCAACTCATCCTCGCGAAAACGCTCTAAGGCATCGAAACCGGTAATTGCTCTGATGCGGCGAACGCCGGATGCGATTGCCTCGTCCGAAGTAATTTTGAAGCTGCCGATGTCGCCCGTCGCCCGCACATGCGTGCCGCCGCATAGCTCTTTGGAAAACATGCCGTCGCCGACGCTGAGCACGCGAACCTCGGAGCCGTACTTCTCGCCGAACATAGCGACCGCGCCCGAGCGCATCGCGTCCTCGATGGCCATCATGTTCGTCGTAACCCGCTCGTTCTGAAGGATGTAGCGGTTCACGAGATCTTCGACCTCCTGGATCTCGGTATCGGTCAACGGCTGATAATGCGTGAAGTCGAAGCGCAAATAGTTCGGAGCTACGACCGAACCGGCCTGCTTCACATGCGTCCCCAAAACTTCCTTCAGCGCCGCGTGAACAAGATGCGTCGCCGTATGATTCCGCCGCGTGGCGTCACGTTTTTCGATATCGACAAGCGCGATGACCGTATCACCTACTTTCAACGATCCTCTGTCGACTTTAACTTTGTGAATGATCAGTCCCGTAACCGGCGAATATGTATCGGCCACTGTCGCCCGAAAGTCGGTACCACCCGCAGTAGCGGGTGGAGTTTTCTCCTCGGTCGCTGCTGAACTGCCCCACCCGCTACCGCGGGTGGTACTGACAAGAATGCCCACATCACCGACCTGCCCGCCGGATTCAGCGTAGAAAGGCGTTCGGTCTAGAACAACACTGCTCTGTTGTCCCTCATTTAGTGCATCAATTTGCCTGTCGCCATCAAGCAGTGCAACAACCTTTGCATCGATGATCTGGGTGGATTCATAACCAAGAAATTCGTTGGCCCCAACCGTACTGGCGATCTCGGAGTAAACTGGGCTTACTGCCGATTTGCGTTCTGTCTTCCCAACTGCGGAATTAGCCTGTATCTCCTTTAGAGCTTTATCCACATACCCTCGGAATTCATCTTCTGTTTGGTTTGCAATCTTACGAACATGGTCGATATTGCCTGTTGTGTTGAGCAATATACCTTTCTCGCCAGCCACTACAAACATCAAATCGATAGGAGTTCCAAAGGTATCGAACAAGAAGGCAAAATCGTACGGCGTCAATTGAACGGGAAAATCAGGGTGTAGCAATTGCGTCCGCCTTTCGGTTATCAAATTCTCTAGTTTCTGAAGACCAGTTGTGATGGTGGTTGCAAATCGCTCTTCCTCAAGGCGCGTTATCTTGCCAATAAACTCCCGTTGCGTTTCAAGTTCGGGATAACTTTCATGCATTCTTCCGACCACAGAGTCGCAAACTCTGTGAAAAAATGGCTCGGTCAAATTTAAATGTTCGCGGCCGTGGTAGATTGCGCGGCGCATTATTTTGCGCAGGACGTAATTACGGCCCTCGTTGCCAGGCAAAATGCCATCGGCGATGGCAAACGCCGTTGCCCGCGCGTGGTCCGCTATCACGCGGCAGGCAAATTGTTGAGATTCAGACAAACTTTCGTAAACGCTCATTTTCGTTATTGTATAACAGTGCGAAACGAGCATGATAGTTTGGGTGTTGTATTTCAAATCGTCCATAATTCATTCGTCGCATCCAATTTAGTTTCAGTAACGAATTCAGGATAGAAAGAATGTCAGAATATTTAAGATTTATGTTCAAGGTTGCACTATTTTTAGCGGTTTTGTTTATGTCATTCTCATTTGCACATTCTCAGCAGAATGTTGCAAAAAAATCTACGGACAAGCTCAAGGAAGATATTCTGAAGCTTGCAAATTCCTTTGCTGGCCAGGGTGACCCCGATTATTCGAAACAACGCTCTCTGGAGTCATTGGTCGATGAGCTGCTTACGGCTGATCCGCAGCCGACCGCGCGTGAGCGTTTGCCGATGATACAAGGCGCGTGGAAACAGGTCTGGGGTCCTTACGATTACCGGGGCGATAAACGCGGGGTCGATCCGGAACTAGGCGTGGACGAAATTTATCAGGTAGTTTTTCCGGGTGGTTTTTACTACAACGTAACTCCCTTGTACAAGAACGGCGACCGAAGCCGCGAAAGGATAGGCCTGCTCAAAGGGAGATACAAGCTCGACCCCGATAACAAAGATGCACTGCTTGTAATATTTGTTAAGTATCCCGGTCTGAGTAAACGTCCGTCGAATGGAACCAAGCTTTTTGAGTTGCCGGGACTTCTAGAATCAAAGAAACTTAAAAGCGACACCTCGATCGTCTCCGGATTTGTTGTCAGCCTGTTTTTTGGCGGCGGCGCCCTGAAAGAGGTTTATACCGACCGAAACATGAGGATTCTCTACGGAGCTGGGAGCAACAAGTTCGAGGACAAGTATTTATACATAATGACCCGCGTCGGGGAGTCTTTGCCTTCAAAGTAGAAAATTACAAAATCAAACATTTATAAGGCTTTTTCTCGCTTATCTTTGCCTCCTTTCCATTTGATGCCGCCGATCAAATGGAGCAGAACGCCGGAGAGCGAAGCATAAATCCCGTTTCGGCTAAGATCTGAAAAATGCCGCAGGATGTATGTTTCATTGACGAACGCCAAGACAAGTAACACGCTAGAAAAGATCAAGAGCGTCGAACCGACGTGTTGCACCAGCCTTCTCCATGCTTGAGGCGGCTTCTGCATGTAAACACCGATAGAGATGTGTATCAACGCCGAAAACAAAATATAGATATGCCGCGAACGCATCAGCAGCCGTAATTCCGGTGGGATTGCTACTTTATCTGGAAAATCCGCCCGCATATATTGTCCCGTGACAAGAAATACAATGAACAAAACAGCGCCGAAAATCAGATGAAACCATGACATAAGGTTGTAAAAAAAGAAGCGGCTGATTATCATCTTCGAAGCCCTTTCAAATCAAGCCGATGAGGTAGCTGAATGAAATTCTCACGGATCGCCGCTTTGCCGCTGTTCCTTTTTGCCCTTTCAATTGCGATGAATGCTCAAACCGCCACGCCCGAAGCCAAATTTGCCAAATTCAAAGACCTTTATCAAAAGGAGCTTGCCGGCGCCGGGATCATAGGCACCAGTTTTGTCTTCTTAAAGGACAACAAGATTCAGTCCGAGACTCATTACGGCGCAGCAAATATCGAGAAAAACCTGCCTATAAACGCGGACACCATATACCACTGGGCATCGAACACAAAGCCGTTTACCGGCATTGCAATAATGCAGCTTCGCGACCGTGGACTTCTTAAATTGGAAGACCCGGTGACGAAATATCTGCCCGAACTTCGCAAGGTCCATAATAGGTTTGGTTCGATGGACGACATCACGATCCGCCATCTGATGACGCACTCGGCCGGATTTAGAAATTCGACCTGGCCGTGGGACAAAGGAGAGGACTGGGAACCGTTTGAGCCGACTGAATATTCGCAGCTTGTCGCGATGTTTCCATTTACGGAAATTCTTTTCAAGCCGGGCAGCAAATTCAGTTACTCGAACTTAGGGATTGTTTTCTTAGGTAGGATCATCGAAAAGCAAAGCGGAGAGGATTACGAGGTCTTTATCGACAAAAATATTCTGAAGCCGCTCGAAATGCACCGCAGCTATTTTGACACGACGCCCCATCACCTGCTCAAACACCGTTCGCATTCCTATTACGTCCGTGACGGCAAACGCACCGAAGGCCGCTTCGATGCAAACACCGGCATCACCGTCTCAAACAGCGGCCTCAATTCGCCGTTGACCGATATGATCAAGTATCTGAACTTTCTGATCGGAGTCAGAACCGGGAGCGGTAGCGACCGGGTTCCTTACGACGGCGTGCTTAAACGGTCTTCGCTCGAAGAAATGTGGAAACCACAACTGCCGACAACCGTCGATGCAAACGGCAACAACGGCTTCACTACCGACATCGGCCTGACCTATTTTCTCGACCGCCGTGACGGCCATACTTTTTTGGGGCATGGAGGCGACCAAAACGGCTTCATCAGCTACATCGATTTCGAACCTGCAACGCGGCAAGGGTCTATAGTCGTCTTCAATACAAACGTGATATATCCGAACGACACGTCGCAGGAAAAGAATGTGGTTTCGAAATTAAGGAATGAAATAAGAAAGTTGTATTAGATCTGCACTACGACTCTGCGGTGAAAGGCATTCACCAGCCTCGGTGTATCTCCCATCGATCGACGATCGTGCCGTTTTCGATAATGTTGTAATGCGTGTGCTGCGCGGCGGTGAGGCAGGAATGGTTCGCAAGAATGCGCAACCGGTCGCCGACCTTGAATTTGTCGAACATCCCGGCGGCATCGATCTCGCCATGTTCCTGCGAAAGCGAGGTGACGCGCATTCCAGTTTCATTACTTTCAAGATCAAGAACAGGTCCATAACCGCAGCCCGGATCAAGACCGACCGGACCGCGATCTTTTGAAAGAGCGATCGCGCCTGCGTCGACGACCAGCCGGTTCCGCTCTCTGTCTTTGTGGATAACAGCCGCAAGCACGGTCAATGCCGTGTCCTCAAACGAACAACTGCCGAGAGTCGCCTGAAAATTATCGAAAAAGACATAGTTGCCGAGGCGGATCTCGTCTACGTCTTCGAGATGATCGACCGTGCTGATCGTCGGCGTCGAGCCGATGCTCACCGTCGGCACTTCGATGCTGTTTGCGCGAAGTTTCTCAGCAAGAGCCGCCATCACGTCGCGTTCATGACGAGCGACTTCCAAGATCGCTTCTGTTGAATCGACGTCATAAGAATGTCCGGCGTGAGTGAGAATGCCGGCGAAATTCAGGTTTACCGCTGCTGTGAGCAGTCGCGGAATTTCAACGGCTTCGGCGGTGTCCGGTTCGACGCCAACGCGGTGCGTGCCGCAATCGATCTTTACAAAAACATCTAATTCAACTCCGGCTTTTCCGGCGGCCTTGTCGAGAGCCTTTACTGTATCCGAATCATCGGTCAGTAGATTCAGCTTGACTCCGCTCTGTGAGATCTCGATAACCTCGGCGAACTTGCCGCGTTCGATCGGCACGGCATAAGTAATGTCGTTGAAACCATGTTTCGAAAACGCACGAGCCTCGGCCAGCGTCGAAACCGTTATTGCACCGTTATGCCCCGCCGTCTGTATCCGCGCGACCTCGATACACTTATGCGTCTTGACATGCGGCCGAAGCCGAACGCCGTTCAACTTTGCCTTTTCGCTGATACGCTCAGCATTTCGCCTTACACGTTCAACGTCGAGAAGAAGGCCGGGTGTCTTTACGGTTTGGAAATCCATCTTATTTGACGAGCTTTCTCGCTTTTTTTATCACATTCTCGACCGTAAACCCGTAATCCCGAAACACGTCCTCGGCTGGGGCAGAGGCTCCGAATTTATCGACTGTGAGCGTGTCGCCGTGGTCGCCGGTGTATTTTGCCCAACCGAAGGAAACGCCGGCTTCAATGGCGAGGCGTGCCTTTACGTTTGCGGGGAGAACAGATTCTTTGTACTTCGCCGGCTGAGCGTCAAAGAATTCCCAGCACGGCATTGAGACAACGCGGGTCGGCGTTCCGGCGGCATTTAGCTTTTCGCGCGCTTCGAGAGCGAGGCCGACTTCGGACCCGCTGGCGATGAAAATCAGTTTGGGTTTCGCGGCCTTTCCGTTCTTTCCTTCTGCTTCTGCAAGAACATACGCGCCCCTGTGAAGCCCCATCATCGCATATGAATATTTCTTGCGGTCAAGCACCGCAACCTTTTGACGTGAAAGTGCGAGTGCCGTCGGACCATGCTTGCGACGCAATGCGGCACGCCAGGCTTCGCGCACTTCGTTCGCATCCGCCGGACGAATTACGGCGAGATTTGGGATCGCCCGCAGAGCTGCCAAGTGCTCGACGGATTGGTGGGTCGGGCCGTCTTCGCCGAGGCCGATCGAATCGTGCGTGAAAACATATACGACCTGAATGTTTGATAGAGCCGCAAGACGAATAGCGGGCCGCATGTAATCGGAAAAAGTCTGAAACGTTCCTCCGAAAGGTATAACACCGCCGTATAGCGCCATGCCGTTCATCACCGAGCCCATAGCATGTTCGCGGATGCCGAAATGGATGTTGCGGTTTTCGTACTTGCCGAACTGAAAATCGACCGATGACTTTATGTATGTGTTGTTTGACGGCGTAAGGTCGCCCGAACCGCCGACAAGCTGCGGCACGGCGGCAGAGATAGCGTTGATCACGTCGCCGCTGTACGCACGCGTCGCTTTTGCCTCCACTCCGTCAAATGCCGGCAGCGATTTTTCCCATCCTTTGGGTAGCTCGGCACTGCGGATCTGTTTGAACGCCGCACCAAGCTCGGGATTAGCCCTTTCGTATTTTTTGACCATATCGGTCCAATTTTTTTCAAGCTGCGCACCTTTCTTCACAGCAACTCGAAAATGCGACAGTACATCTTTTGGAATATAAAAACTCTTATTCTCGGGCCAGTCGAGATTGCGTTTTGTTTCCTTTACGGCATCGACGCCCGGTGCGTCGGAATGCGCTTTTGACGTGCCCTGTTTCGGCATCCCATAGCCGATGATTGTTTTTAAGCGGATAAGTTTCGGCTTGTCGGTTATCTTTTGCGCTTCGCGGATCGCATTTTCGATCGCGGCAAGGTCATTACCTTCCGCAACTTCCAAAACGTGCCAACCGCATGCCTCGAAACGCTTCGTCACATCTTCGCTAAACGCAAGATCGGTCGGACCGTCTATAGTGATCTTATTGTCGTCGTAGAGATAGATCAGATTTGAAAGTCTTAAGTGTCCCGCAAGCGACGCAGCTTCATACGAAACGCCTTCCATCAGATCGCCGTCAGATACTATTGCGTAGATGTAATTATCGACAACCGAATTGCCTTTTTTATTGAAGGTAGCGGCTAGATGCGCACTCGCAATTCCCATACCCACGCCGTTGGCAAAACCCTGGCCAAGCGGCCCGGTGGTCACCTCGACACCCGCCGTGCAAATATTTTCAGGATGCCCCGGCGTTTTTGAATGAAGCTGGCGAAAATTCTTCAGCTCATCGAGCGATAGATCGTAACCCGTCAGATGCAGCAGCGAATATAACAGCATCGACCCGTGCCCCGCTGAGAGCAAAAAACGGTCGCGGTTGAACCACTTTGGGGTTTTTGGATTGTGCCGCAGGAATTTTGTCCACAGTACATAGGCCGCCGGCGCCATCCCAAGCGGCAACCCCGGATGGCCGGAGTTTGCCTTCTGCACCGCATCAAGCGAAAGCATGCGGATCGTGTTTATGCAAAGTGTGTCGATGTCGGTTGTCTTTTTTTGTTTTGTTGCTTTGCTCATTTATTCCTAAACAATAGGAGATACTTCGCTAGGATGCTCGATCCGATTAGCTGAAATTTCTATTTATCAGAGTGAAATTGCTTCTAAGTTATTCATTCTGCCAGTTGTTTCCTGGGCAAGCAAAACGAATCAACAGAAGATGGTTTGCGTTTATGAAATTTATCCTGCAAGTGGGTCAATAATCGCTACGTAGTCCGAGAACCGACGGAAATCTTTGTCGACGCTTGCAACGGATGCGTTATGTTCGACGGCGATCGCTACAATGTGAGCATCCATTACAATGTCACCGGTCAAATTCTGCTCGACGAATATTCGGGAATAAGTTTCCCAATGATCGCTGGTCGGTCCGACCTCCGATACAAGCGGATGACCAAACAGGTCGTCGAGACACTGTTTCGCAAATGCAAGATCAAGAGGAACCTCAAAAATCCGTCGATTTGTGCTTATCCGCATGAACGCTGTAGCGACTTGCCATGTGATCCCAAGTACATCCGACCCATCGGACAGAGCGCCTTCCAGCCACCCTGCTACTCTCGCGTGCTGAGCGAATCTGGGAATGTGACCATAAAGCAGAATGTTGCTGTCGAGTATTACCACTTGCGGTCGTCGCCTTCAACGAGGGAAAGCAGAGCCTGCACATTGTCAAAGTTCAAGCCGGGTTTTGGGATGGCGTCGAAAGTGCGAATCTTAAAAGGAGTTTTTACAACTTCGCCCTCTGCCGCTAAACCCTTCTTCATCAATTGATTGACGATCTGCTTAAATGAGGCATCGGGCCGTTTTTTTTGAATTCGCTTAATACCAAGAGCCACGTCATCATCTAATGTTAGCGTTGTTCTCATATACGACATCATAACATCAATATTGTTTGACATCAACACATCAAACAATTTCGTCATATATTTTCAAATGCTTTTTTCTTGCGGCCCTGTATTTAATGTAATTACTACGGCAAAATCTAAAGTTATTCCCTTTGGGCGTTGAAATCTGCTCGATACTGGAAATATTACCTATTGCTTCCAACGCAAGCAAAACGGCGCCGCGCAAAGATGCCTCAGTCGAATTTGAAACAGACAGATCGTGACCTAGAATGTCGGCGATGATCTGTGTCCAGACCGGCGAATTTTCGAGAGCACCGCCCGAAACAACAATCTCGTCGGTCTTTGCAACACGTCTTAGCTGGTCTAATATCTCCGCAAAGCGATAGGCGACGGCCTCCATCGCGGCTTGCAGAATATCGATGGCATCGTGCAAGGCGGTCAAACCGTTTATTGACCCACCTGCATTCTCGTTGTATCCGGTGCTTCGTTCACCATTGAAAAACGGCATTACGGTTAGGCCGTGAGCGTCGGCACCACGGAGAGACATCTCTTTGCCGATCTCTGCGTCGGAAAGATCGAAGCGCAAATTGCGTTTCAGCCAATCGTATAGATTTCCACCGTCGCTCAACGCACCGCCCAAAACAACACGTTTGCGGTCGAGGCGATAGCAGAATAATCCTGGAGGAATCTTCTTTGGAGGTTCACCTTCATACAGTACACGCATCGCACCCGAAGTGCCGATCATCAAGGCAGCCTGCGATCTGGTCGTGCAGCCGCTGCCGATATTGTTCGCCGCTCCGTCGCCGATCGCGGGAAACCACTTCGCATTCTTCAGACGCGGCCAGCGTTTTGCGAATTTGGAATTGAGTTGATACGAATCGGAATCTGCTTTGGCAATCTCCGGCAATTTTTTTGGTTTGACTTGAAGAAACCTGATCAGTTCTTTATCCCAAATGTAATTTCGTATATCGAACAACCCGGTCGCCGATGCCATTGAAACGCTTGTCACCGGTTCACCGTTCAGCCTCATTGCAACGTAATCGCTGAAAGAAAGCCATTTAGTTGTCTGCTGCCAGATGGACAGATTATCTTTTCGCAGCCAGAGCAATTTAGCCGGCCAAAAACTTGAGTGAAATCGTGCGCCCGTCCGGTTATGGGTTTCGCCTTCGTCAAACTGGCGGCGAAGCAGTTCCGTATATTTTCGGCTTCGCGTATCGGCCCAGCCAAATACGGGAGTCGTCGGTTTGCCTTTCGCATTTACGCCGACAAGGCTGTGCCAAAATGAGCAAGAGGCAGTGTGTGTTATTTCGCCGCTAACTTTGCCAGATTTTTCCAGAACGTCGTCTATCGCTCGGACGATTTGTTTGAAAGCAACTTCGGCGTCGATCTCGGCACCGCCGTCATAGGTTGCGGTCAGAGTACGCTCGTTCCTGACCAGCGTTATCGGCAACATATTGCCTGCTTGGTCGTACAAGGCGGCGCGCAAGCTCGACGTGCCGATGTCTAAAGCTAGAATCAATCTGTCGTAATCGGGCATTAGTAAGAATAGAATCTCTTAGAGTACAAAAAAACTGGAACCACAAAACTACACGAACCGACACGAACATTTTTTAGAATTTTTCGTGTAGTTTCGTGTGACTTCGCAGTTCCAGATTTCACCCCTGATCGCCTGGGGAATCAGCTCTTTAGACCGACGACTTTTTTAAACCACCATCGCAGGCCTACGAAAAGGAATCGGTAGTCTTTGAAAAACTCTGGCGGCTTTCCTTCGAAATAATGGCCGACGAACTGCAGTATCCAGCCAACAATGAAGAGTCCAAGCGCGACCATCCATAAACCGGCGAAAAAAAAACAAACCGGAACAAGCAGAATCGACAAAGCGATCATCGGGATGCCGATGCTGTGTGTCAAACGGTTTACCGGATGCCGATGCCCCTCGGCATACTCCTCGATCCAATCGTCCCAAGATCTTCCGCCCATCATAATGTCGCTACCTCCGTGCTATAAAATATACGACACCCGCCGCGATCAAAAACTCCAACGCCGGGAACAATCCATACAAAAACTGAGAGGCCAACACAAAAGCCGCCGTCCCGCCGAGAACCGCCCAAACCAATCGCCGAAACAAAAACGGTTTCTCGTTGATACTTCGAGTTTTAAACATTTGATTTCTGCAAGAGTATTTTGGAAAGATGATACACCGTTTTCGTTTATCGCTGAAATCTTTTCACGATCAAACTGCTGTCAAGTT
>JBQTJB010000248.1:0-8124 GCA_052387555.1 Blastocatellia bacterium
CGGCATTGGAGCGGCCATCTGTGAGATATTTGCCCGCGAAGGTGCAGATATCGCCTTTAACTATCATACAAGCGACGATCTGGCGGCGGAGGTTTGCTCTAAAGTCGAGGCTTTTGGCCGACGTGCATTGTCGTTTAAGACGTCGGTAATGGATCGGGTAGGAATGAAGAAGGTTGCAAGAGAAGTCGTGGAAACATTCGGCGGAGTAGACATTCTTGTAAATAATGCCGCGGTAAACAAAGGCGACAATTTTGCGACCACAACCGACAGGTCGTGGGACTGGGTTGTAGATACAAATGTCGGAAGCCTTTTCGCGGTTACGAAGCCTTTTTATAAACAAATGATCCGCAAGCGAACCGGCACTATTCTGAATATAACAAGCATCGGCGCTATCCGAGCTCTGCCTACCGCGGTTCATTACGCAACCTCAAAAGCGGCTATGATCGGGTTTACAAAATGTCTTTCGCGTGAGGCCGCAAACTTCGGAATTACGGTAAATGCGATCGCCGCCGGAATATTCGACACCGACCTCGGCAATACCCTTCCGGAACATTTACTGCAAGCCCATGAGAACTGGGTATCGCTTCGCCGTCTGGGCGAGCCCCGCGAACTCGCTGAATTTGCTGCATTTATCGTCAGCGACAGAAACTCATATATGAACGGCGAGGTCATCACTGTAGACGGCGGCACGATCACTTAATAAACCTAGTTCATATCCCAACGTCTAATGTCCAAAGTCAAAAAACCTTAGACTTTGAACATAGGACGTTAGACTATTCTTTGAAACTGAAATTGAATTTCATTTCTAAAGTATTGAAAACAAAGAATTTAGCTTGACTTTTTCTTCCAGCAGCCATATTATTTACTAAGTAGCCCTTTAATGGGCGGGAGGCAGGTGAATGGCAAGAGCAGAACTTATCGAAAACTTAAACAAGGCACTGAGCCTGGAGCTTGCGGGCGTGATTCAATACTCGCAGCATAGCTATCTGGTAACAGGGACGGATCGCGAAGTGTTTAAGGATTGGTTTCGCGATCAAGCCGAAGAGGCCCAAGATCACGCTGACACTTTAGGTGACAAGGTTGTTGCTCTCGGCGGCGTGCCGGTCGTTGAACCGGCGATGATCCGCCAATCCACCGACCTCAAGGAAATGCTAAAACAGGACCTCGAACTTGAACGCGAGGCGATGACGGTTTATATGGCAGCATGGGCCTCGTGCGACGATAACGATCTTCCGCAGAAATTCTGGCTCGAAGGACAGATCTCCGACGAGCAGATGCACATCGAAGAGCTTGAAAAACTTACGTCAGAGAGAACTGCAAAGGTGCATTCCGAAAGAATTATTTTGAAGGAAGTAAGCTGAGAAGCTAATCGGCCGGCAAAATTCAACAAAAAAAGGAAGGCTCTGGGTACATCAACCGGGTCTTCCTTTTATTTTTTTTGAGTTGGAAATCTTAAGCGAATTTCGGAAATTCAAGAATCTTTGCAGGAATTATACCTTCACCGTCGTCGATGGCGTCACGCCTGAGCTTTAGTTTAGCGGCTGTAATAACCCGGTGGAGTTCATCCAGCATTTCTGTATCCAGAGATATTGTTTTCTGCGGGCACCAGCCGAGATCATCGGTCCATGTGGAAAGTTGAAGTATCGCTTCCGCGTTTCGAAGGGATAAATCCACTCTTTTCTCATCGGAATAAACCGGTGCAAATTTGAATGCTGTGCTGTTCTGCATGGATCTCTTAGAAATTGAAAATCAATTTCAATAAGGATGGTATGACAAAAAGATCGTCCCGTCAACCCTAAATGCGAAAAATCAGACGGGACGGCCGGACTATTTCGGAAAGTTCTATTTATTTGTTTTCCATTCGTTGATAGTGTCCTGCAGAGCATTTATGCCATTGATATTTGCAGGCGGAATCGAAGCTTTTCCTACAGCGATCGCTTTTTCTGCAAGCGCGATTGCCTCCGAGGTTTTTCCCTGTTCTTTAAGGATTCGAGCTTTTTGACTAAGATTCGCAAATGTCTCGCCCAATGTAATGGAAGCATCGACCCAGCCAATGGCTTCCCCGTAATTCTCTTTCAAACGGAAGGTGTAGACATAAGCAACTGCCTGATTCAGCGGACGGGCGTCGTCCGGTTTCCGATTCTTGATCGCATCTCGCAATTGTGTCAATACTCGTCCGTAAATATCACCCGTGTCGACCGTGAAAGGAACCCGAAGTTTTTCCCAACGCAGAAACACAATAGCGGAATTAGGTTTTGTCTCGCCAAAACCGTAAACCAGAGTTTCAAAAAACTCAGATGCAACAGGTTTTGAAGTGACTCGTAAAGCATCCAGTTTTTCATCGTATTCGGCGCTTCCCGGCTGGTCCCAACGCGTGTTGAAGATGATCGTCCAATCGGAAGCGGTCGGAATCATATGTACGCTGTATTTTCCTGCCGGCAGAGGTTTACCGTTAACTGTCACGTCGCGGGTAACCTCGAAGATCGTTGCCTCGTTTGCACCGGCCCGCCAAACTTTGCCGTAGGAAACGAGGCCGTCCCAAATCTTGCGTCCCTTTACATTAGGCCGATGATAAATGATCGAAACCCGCGCGTCGCCGATCGTCTGGACTATCTCCTGTCGCTGACTTTCTCTGGGAACAGCAACCTGTGAGAAGACTGTTGTCGTCATCACGTAAATAAACAGCATCGAAAAGAAAACCGCACTTTTCATTTTTCTAATTTCTCCTTTGCCCTTTGTATGAATATTTTTATCATTTCGGTGATCTTTTTGGTCATCTCGTTGCTAATCAAACTTTCGCCGGCAAGCCCCGCCAGAAAATGAAGATCGCGGGCCGATTTTCGTCGCAGTTCGACCATTTGTGAAAAATGGACAAGCGTCACATTCTTCGCCTTTTCAAGAAAATCAGCTGAAAATCTGAGGAAATTCTGAGTTTCGACTGCGACAGGGAACCATTCGATTCTTTCGCCGTTGCTCTCGGCAAGTTCAACGGCAAACTTTTGCATCATCGCCCCGACGACCGGTATTTCCGCCTCGATCTTCCAATGAGCGACGCCCTTTGCGTCCGTGTGAATGCTGGCAATGCCGGGCATAAGATCGGCAAAGTTGCGTATGTCCGCAAAAAACTCGCGTACGCGGTCTATGTCGGATTTAAGTTCTATATCGCCGCTGTATCCTGCTTTTACAGTAAACATATCTTGTACAACAAACATTTCAGTCTGTTCAGTCGACAGGCGGGAGCGGCTTGTCGTATCTAGCTAAAACACTCCGTTGAAAAGGACCGAATTAAAGAACGGGCGGGTGATCGAACGAGTCATTCCACGAAAGAAAGGATCTTCGCCGAAGAGGATCACGTGGCCGCCGCCCATCGATTCATCGATTACGTGAGCGGTGCCTTTCAGCAGCCGTTCAGTATTTCCTTCCCAAACAAAACCCGAAATCGTCAGAGGCTTTTTGGATTTTGCGTCGAAAATCAAAGCATTCGTTCCTTCTTTAGAATACCTGAAAAAGTATCCGCTTGCGAGCAGCACCGGTACTTCGTCCTGATGAAATCCATAGGTCAAATATGTCGTGCGGTCGACGGTTGCGCGCATTATCGAACCGGGCAAAGCCTCGGGCACCTTGTTCGCATTTGCCGACGGCGACGCGATCGGCGGAAGACTTGGAGCAATGCCGTCCGCTTTGTCTGACTTCAGCTCGATTCCGGGGTTAGGATCCGGTTCGGGCGCTGGCGTTTTTCCGGGTTTTATCGGTGTCGGGGTCGTTTTGGGTTCGGCATCTTTTTTGTCCTCGGCGGTTTTACCTTTCTCTTCGTCGTCATCGCTCCCGACCAGTTTTGCGGAAGTCATTCCAACATCTTTCAGAGCCGCAAAAACCGCCGCTCCGCGAATTGCAACGATTGTTCCGCCGTTTGAAACCCATTCCTTGAGGGCGGAAACGCCGCCTGCACCAAAAGAACTAAAATATCGGCCGACCGACCCATCGGGAAGTATCAGCACATTGTAATTCTTCAATCCGCCGCCGCGAATAGCAGTTATGGTCATTGGCGTAAACTTGATGTCGTGCTGATCGAACATCCACCATATCGAGCCGTACGATTCCTGATCTACGCCTTCGTCTGCTGCTATGGCGATCTTTGGCTCACGCAGCGAGATCACTGCTTCGCCGCCGACGCTTGTGTCGCCCTCGTCGGAGTAACCGGAGCTGACCGCGGTAACATTAACGCCCATCTCGCGAGCATATTTTGCGATCGTTTCATGGATAGTTTCCGGGTTGCGTGAAACACGGACAACGAAAGTTCCCGATTTCCAATTACGCCCACCGGCGTTTAATTGACGCGTGGAAACGGCAACCTTAAACCCGTTTTGGAGCAGACGCATTACCATCGCGCCGGTTGAGTCGGTCTCGTATGGAATCACGTAGGCGATCTGGGCCCGTCCGGTAACGCTGCCCAGCTTTGCGTTTTGCACAAATTCGTCGGTCACCATGCTGCCCGCAACGGCGCCGGAATCTTCTGTCCAATAGGCGTCGACGCCGTATGCAAGCGGCAGCGACCAGGCCGTAATGTCGTAAAATCCGTAATCTTCCTTTGGCTGTCCTTTTCCTCGCATTTGATTGCGGTTGAAGCGGGCCATGTTGTCATCGACGAAGGCCTTGTCCTGCGGCGTGTCCTGTTCGAGGATCGACTTGATAAGAATGCGCTGCGGCTGGTCGAGATCTATGACGTATGAACCGGCCGGAAATGTTTTGGACACGGCGGGAGCATTCTTTTCCATGTAGGCGTGCGCCGTCGCCGATGTAAAGGACAAGCTTGCGGTCTTTACTTCTATGTTCGACCGCCGCAGTATCTCGACCAGTTCCGCGGCTTTGACTCTGTCGCCATCCGGCAAAATTACAACGCGTTTCATTTTGCTGCGTGCGTGGTCGGCCATTCCCTTTGCGCGGAAATCGTAGAAATCCTTTAGCCGCTCGACTTTGTTTTTTGCGGTTGCCTCGAGCGTAGTCATCGAAGCCACGTAATGCTTAGCGATAGACGACCTGAACGTTACGATCGTTCCGTCGTCACGCGTCCATTTCAATCCTTTCGGGCCGCCGCCGTCTGTTTCATATGTCATGCCGATCGCGCCGTTGAGCGACGGATACATATCCCAGTATCCCGGATAGAACGCATCGAAAATATCGCGGACATAATAGTCCCACTTGTTTGCGTCGAACGCTTTTGCGTTGGCGCGGCCGTAGATTTCCAGCCAGCGGTTATACATCGGCTGAGGCAGGTTCGGATTTATCGGCAAGGCAACCGGCGGAAAGAAATACTGCGATGGCTGTCCGTGATGATCGACGGCGAGCTGCGGATTCCATTCGTTATACGCCTTGGCCATGTTCCGCGATTCTTTCTGGGTGAATGCGAGCGTGTCGCGGTTGAGATTAAAGCGGTAATGGTTGACGCGGCCCCATATCGCCCACGGCTCGCGGTGCTCAATGGCGGCTCGATCCGGACTGCCGACGGCGACCGAGTTGTACCACGTGGCGAAACGCTCGTGCCCGTCGGGATTTTCGCCCGTTACGACAAGAACGACCGTATTTTTTAGAATATCGAGCGTTGCCGGTTCGTTCGACGCGGCCAGTTGATAAACGACCTGCATGAACGCTTCGAATGAAGAAGATTCGTTGCCGTGGATGGTATAAGCCATCCAGGCTATGGCCGGCGTGTTTTGTGCAATTGCCGCAGCCTCAGCCGCAGAGGTCTTTCGCGGATCGGTCAGCCTTGCGATGTTCGCCTTAATCTCATCTAGCCGGGCCATATTTTCCGGCGACGAGATAGCGACCAGATGCTGCATGCGGTGCTCGTTCGTCGTGCCGATGTCGTAAATCTTGACGCGGTCGGGAGCGGCCTTGGCGATAGCGTCGATCACTTGCTCCATCTGTGCATAGGTCGTGTGGTGATCGCCCACGTCGAACCTCAAAATGCTCTGCGGCCGCGGAACATTCGCCCGGTATTCGCCGCGCGTGTAGAAATCGAATTTGGGTTCGGTCTGGGTAAAAGATAAGGCCGTAACGACGCAGCAAACAGCCGCCGACAATAGAAAGTGTTGAATTTTCATCATTGGATCATTAAATGGAATCCGGTAGCACAATAATGTTCGAAAAGAACACGGGAGAGTGTAACGTTGCTCAGATTTTAGTCTTCGTTCAAGAAACTTCTAAAATACTAAACCGTAATGGCTTAAACGCAAAAACGGCGCGGAAGATTTTTCAGGAAAAGATATTTGTCCGGGCAGCCTAGCGGCGAATATGAAAACTTGGTGGGAAAGACAATACTGCCGCCGACATCGAGCGGACCATCGAAGTTCTTCTGAAGGCGGTGGAAAATCTCCGATAGCCGTCTACGAAAACAATGAAATCAGCAAACTAGAAATCCTGCCGAGGTTATCGGCAGGACTTTAAGGTGTGGAAGACGTATGTGTGAAATCCGAAATCGTTTACCTACCCATTGATTATGATTCCACCATTGATTATGATTCCGCAGTCAGCAGGCGTTGTGTCAACCGCGCCGTTGATCAAGATTCCGGTAAGTCCGTTGATGATTATTCCTAATCCGTTTATGATTATCCCGTAATCAACTTTATCCTTCGTATCCGTGCACGGCTGTTCGACCTTTGTCCTAGTTTCGCCTGTCGCTCCGTTAATTATGATTCCGGCGTTTACAAAAGTCGTTCCGAAACTCAAAACTGCGACCATTGTCATAGTCGGAATGTACCCTCTTAATATCCTCATTTTATTTCTCTACTCCTGTTTTTTTTAATCGAAGCTTTCCGCTTCTAGTTACTCCTTCTAATACAACCGCCGTGCCAATGCCTCACAAAGGTTTTAGAGAGCTTATAACTCTATGAATTTCAATTATTTGCACGGAATAAATTAAAGGCGAGACTGGAGCTTGCGCAATATGAATAGGTGTATACACACTTACCATATTTCACTATATCGGCTATAAACTTAGTATTTACAGTAACTTGAATTTTTTGTATATTTGATATACAGCACAACGTGGTTATTCTGTATACACTTAGGGCTGGAATCATCATATTTTTAACTGGCTTTTTCTTTGTTGAACGTGTTAAAATTCTTATGGTTTTAGCATTTTAGTTAAATCCCTCCTCGCATTTCCGTTTATCACCAAACCTCATTGCTTCCCGTTATGAATAGAAAATCTCTCTCTGACTATTCAAAAATTATCGTTATCGGGCTTGGCTCTGTGGTGATCGGCTTTGCCCTTTTTTCGCTTCCCCTGCAAACCATCGACTGGGGTTATCCACTGATCCTGGCTTTCTCCATATTTATTGCTCCACGGATCAGCCTAGCGCTTCCCCGTTCTAATTTCATACTCAGCTTTTCCGATTCGGTCGTTTTTTTGACGTTCTTGCTTTATGGCGGAGAAATGGCAATTCTTACCGCGTTTATCGAGACATTTGCCAACTGCTTTTACCTAAAAAGTAAAGGGATTTTGTATGGACGTTGGACGGTTATGTTCAACTCCTCGCTCGCCTCTGTCATTACAAGCATAAGCTATGGGGTTTTCATATTGGCTTCAGGTTATATTGATTCAAACCTGAATCTAAACAATACCCGCACGTTGGTCGCCGTGCTGGGGCTTTTGTCGCTGACCCAATTTTTTACTTCATCGGTTTTTGCTGCGGCCTATCAGAGTATCAATGCGGGAGACGGCATTTGGGAAACCCTAAAAAAACAGTGTCTTTCAAGTTCGCTGACGCAGTTTACCGGAGCAGGTCTGGCGGGTTTGGTTTACAAGCTCATCAATTTTGCCGATCTGTTGATTATCGGTATTGCGTCAATCGGTTTGGGACTTATCTATCTTAGCTATCGGCAGTCGATTGGCGAGATAAACGCTGCCATAGACCAGGTCGAAGAGGCTGAGCGGCAAAAAGCCGAAACGGAAAGAGACCGTCGGCGAGAGGCGGAAAAACATGCTGATCAGCTAGGCATTTCTTTGGAAAAAGAAGAGCGGGCAAACGCCGCACTGCGAAAAAGCGAAAAAGATTTTCAACACGCTGCGCTGCACGATTCGCTGACCGGTCTTGCCAACCGCAAGCAGCTCGGCGATATTCT
>JBQTJB010000249.1:0-3343 GCA_052387555.1 Blastocatellia bacterium
ATGGAGCTATCTGCTCCGCGACGCTCAGGAAAACCTGATCGACGCAGATCAGATCACGCGCGTTGCCATTCAAAAAACACAGGACTCCGGCATTATTTTTCTCGATGAGATCGATAAGATCGCCGGACGCGAATCGGGAAGCGGGAACCCGGACGTATCACGCGAAGGCGTTCAACGCGACCTGCTGCCGATAGTCGAAGGCACAAACGTGAACACGCGTTACGGAATGGTAAGCACCGAACATATTCTGTTTATCGCCGCCGGTGCATTTCATGTATCGAAACCGTCCGACCTTATTCCTGAGTTGCAGGGAAGATTTCCGATCCGTGTTGAACTCGAATCCCTTACCGTCGATGACCTTAAGCGGATTTTGACGCAACCGAAGAACTCGCTCATTAAACAGTATCAGGCTTTGTTAAGCACCGAGGGAATCGAGCTTGAATTCACCGAAGATGCTGTCTCAAAGATCGCCGAAATGACCGAAGAGATAAATAAAAGCACTGAAAACATTGGAGCAAGAAGGCTTCATACATTACTTGAGAAACTACTTGAAGAGATAAGTTTTGCCGGCAGCGAACTCGAACAGAAGCATCAGAAGATCGACAATGCATACGTCGATGAAAAGTTAAGCAGTTTGATTCAAGATCAAAATCTGCGGCAGTACATCCTGTAAAATAAACACATGCTAAATGCAACCCGGCAACTTGCGTCCGCGTTAAGCAAAACTATTAAACACATTTTAGTTAAAGCACCCTTAGCAGTTTTAGCGCTTGTGCTGCTTAGCAGTTTAAGCTGTGGAAAACGCAAGCCGCCGCAGCCCCCGCAGGAGCGCGTTTCGCAGCGAAGCGAACTGACAGGCTTTCAGCGCGGCAACCAGGTGATCCTGTCGTGGAAGATGCCTGCCCGTAACGCGCCGGACGGAAGCGTTTTGAACATTAACCGCGTGGACATTTATCGTCTTGCCGAACCGCTCAGTTCACCGCAGACTTTATCCGAAGAAGAATTTGCATCGCGGAGCGTGATTATCGCCACACAGCCGATCGCCGACACCGATTTTGCATTGAAGACGATCTCGTATCGCGATCCGCTCGAGTTTGCCGGCCAGGCAGTGCGTTTGCGATATGCCATTAGATTTGTAAACGCATCAGGGCAGAAGGCTGCCTTCTCGAATTTCTTCCTGCTGGAGCCGGCGGCAAAGGTCGCCGCGGGCCCGACTTCCCTGCTTGCCGCAGTTTCGCAGGAGGCGGTAACTTTGAACTGGCAGGCACCTGACAAGAATGTCGATGGCTCGACGCCGCCGAACATAATCGGCTATAACGTTTACCGCTCTGCGAACGACAAAGAGCCCGGCAAGCTTTTGAATAATTCGCCAACGACGGCCGCCAATTACGCCGACCGGTTTTTTGATTTTGAAAAGGACTATTTTTACTTTGTGCGAACGGTTTCAGTTGGGACGGGCGGCCAGCCGGTAGAAAGCACGGAGACGAATATCGTTAAAGTTTCTCCAAAAGACATCTTTCCGCCCTCGGCTCCGGCTTCTATCACCATTGCGGCCACGCCGACGACGATCTCGATCTTTTTCCCTGTGAATCCCGAAACGGACGTCGCCGGTTATCGAATTTACCGTTCTACGGAGGCGAGTTTGCCATTGGCCGACTGGGAGCTGCTGACCAAAGATCTGCTGCCGACGAACACGTTTCAGGACAGCCGCGTCGAATCCGGCAAGACATATTATTACTACGTGACGGCGACCGACAAATTCAACAACGTCAGCACGCCGTCCGAAGTCGTCAACGAAACCGTTCCGTAAATGCTAGAACTTGCCGAAGACCTTATCGATATTGAAGTAAAATTTCCGTGTTTCCTGCGTCGAAGAATTTATTGATGTATGCACGTCGAACATCGAACCGTTTTCCTGGGTCAAAGCTTTCGATTGGCGAGAATAACCCATTTGGCCCATAACAAAATACTGCTCCGAGATGCCGATCGAGATCATCGCGGTCTTTGCCGACAACCCGTCGTTTTGCTGTATCGCCGCCATCAGTCCGTTGTAGACCTTCTCGTGAAACTCAGCGTCAGTTTTGTTCTCAAGCTTGGCGTTGCTTTTCCAGCAAATGAAATGTGCGCTTACATCCACGTAGTTTGTCTCAAGAAGTTTTTTCGCTATGGCCAAAGCAGCTTTATGATCGGCTTCGCGATACGCTTTATACATGTCACCGCGCTCGGGTCCGCCGCCATACGGCGAATAATCTTTTGTCTCGGTGTACGCTAAGCGCATCTTTGCAAAGTTTATCGCCGTGTCGCCTTTCTTTAGCTTGCCAAACAGTTCCTCGTAGTCCTCTTTGCTGACCTTTGATTTGATCGTGATGGCTTCGTCGGCCTTGATCTTTTCTTCTTTTACTTTTTCCTTAGTATCTTTATTATCTTTCGCGTCTTTGGCTGGTTGCTGGGCTAAAACGCCGAAAGCAAAAACCGAAAGACACAGAAACAGGATCGTTAGCTTGGTTTTCATATATGAACATTTCCTTTTTTTGGCAGATTTTGGGTATTGGATGCACTCAAATCCATAATAAGTGGTATCGGTACAAAAGCACACCTTAACATTTGCTAAATTTTCGTAAACCATTTCGACAACGCGGGCGGCCTTGTCCACAGGAATGTAAATAACGAACTCATTTTCGCGTTTGGGGACATATGCAGAATGGGAGCCTGCTCTTCATGGAACAATTCGCCCCTGGTATTGCCTTGTGCGCAAAACATCCGAAATCGAGGGTCATAAACATGAAAAGGCCTGTCGCGTACGGGCGACAAGCCTTAACATCTTCTTAATTCAACTCAATCAAGCCCAGAGCATTGCGCCGTCAAGACTCTCAGAAGTGTCCCCACATTCCGTTTCTCCCTATGCGAGTTCCGAGCCGGATTTCACAAAAGGCAGACTGTGAGCCGGAAGCATTTTCTCATGATGCTCCCTGTGGTTACAAAACGCGTTTAGTAGAGTTATAATAGCCTGGATGGCTCCAAAAAGTCAAGGTTTTTTACAGGCCTGAAATTCCCTGTTATGAGTGAAAATCTTTTCATTCTGCATGCCCATCAGACTGCCTGAACATTATGCTGAAGAATACGCGGCAAGAAATGGGGCTAGTTGTTATTTCAGCGTCTTCGGTGTTTTTCTGCGTATTCCGTGGTTTTGCTTGAAAGGTGAACCACGGAAAACACAGAACAAAAACGTGTTAACCGGCTTTTCATGCAGTAAATTGGGCATGCACAAGACCTGCCCTACGCTCATTATGAAAATTGAACTTGGACCCGATTTTGCACCGTCAAAGATCGTCTGCGTAGGCCG
>JBQTJB010000250.1:0-5360 GCA_052387555.1 Blastocatellia bacterium
ATTTATTCCGTATAAGGAAAGACCGCTTTTGGTGCTTTGTATGTCCGCCACCAATCCGCGTAACATACGTCCGTGCAGCCGATGGCGTAGGTTCTGACCTTCCATTTGCCGGCCGTTTTCCTTAGCAGGGCAAAGAAATTGTTATCGAACGCTCCGGATTCGACCGCTTCGGCGTATTTCGTCCGGCTGTAGTCAGGAGATTCGCCATTCGCGTTCTGAGGCGTGCCGCCAACAAACGCCCAATTGCCTTGCACCCTAAAATTATCGGCGACAAACACTATCTTCTGCCTCAGGTCACGCTCGACCGGAACACGAAGAGCATCCAGGATTGCCTTTCGCTCCGCCGAGCCTCGTTCGGGCGTGTACACAGATTGCGCTAAGACGCCTGTCGAACAAATAAATAGCCCAAAAATGACGAACAACAATTGAACTCGCATATTTTTCCTTCCTAATCATTGGGGATTCAAAATTGTCTTCAGCACAAAAAACTTTCTTAAAACCTCTCATGGCTATTCAATTTTTATCGACTCGTCGTCAAAATAGAGAAATCGTGGCTTCGCAGGTGGTTTAGCATACCGCTCAGCCTTCTTGTGAGTTACATTAGCGTTGGTGCGTGGATAATCGATCCGCTTTCCTTCCAACAAGTCTTTAATAGTAAGGATTTGAAGTCGAGTGTGATTGCTGCCCCAAGGCGAGTTGTAGAAACCAGCGTCCGCAGCTTCCATAATCATGGGCTTAGTCGGGTTCTCCAGCGTTAATAGTACCCCTAAAGCTGCATTTTCCCTGTCAACCACTCCTCTTAATTCACGTACATGATTGGCTGGAATCTTTCCTGATTTTACCGATAGAATAATCTGTTTTGTCACACTCGCGTCTTTTTCATCATGAAAGAATAATCGACCGTCTATACCTCTGTCTGCTCCTTTTTTCTTCTCGTTAATGCGTGCCCCGACTATACCCAACGCCCAAGCCTCGAACTGATAACGATCCTCCTTTGCCAACTGTTCAGCGTCAGGCAGCGACACAGGCTCTCCTAATATCTCGTATTCAACCTTTCCGGAAAAAGCACCTTCAAGCCTGTGTTTGATAAGACCGACGGCAAGGTGAGTGATATCAATGCCGATCCATTTCCGCTCCATGCCGTGAGCGGCAATAATGGCGGTTCCGCAACCGCAAAACGGATCAAGCACCACTTGGCCTTTTGTGCTTCCTGCTTCAATGATACGTTCAAGCAATGGGAGAGGTTTTTGAGTCGGGTATAATTGCTTTATAGGCGGGACGCGGCCAATATTCCAAACATCGTCCATCCTCACACCAGCGGAATCTTCGTCCGACATTTCCGACGGGATTCTGTTTCCTTCTTCATCATGTCCCGATATGATCTTGGCAGTGCCAAATCTTTTAAGCGTAGATTCGGCTCGTTCCATAAATAGCTGATTAAATATTCTTTTTTTACTTGCGGTTTTCGAATAAAAGAAAATTACATCGTGATTCCTTTGGAATGTAAACTTTCCTGTAGGCCATTTTCTGTAATGCCATATAATCTCGTTTACAAAATTTCTAGGATCAAATATCGCATCCATTAAAAGTTTTAGATAGTGGCTCGCTGTCGGATCGCAATGTAAAAAAATGCTTCCGGTATCCATCAAGACCCTGTGCAATTCTATAAGGCGTGGAGCCATCATGGACAAATAAGCCAGCACATCATTGCCGCCTAGTGATGTTCGGAATGATTGCATAACAAGCGAAACCTGACCGCCCCGCTCCACTGTTTCTTGATATGCGGCGGCAGATGCGGTATTCCATTCCCACGTGTCGCCGAATGCTTTTATCTGAGCCGCTGCTCGTGTTCCGTCTTGTTCTCGAAAGAGAAAATTGTAGTCACGATTACTGTTGAACGGCGGATCGAGGTAAATAAGATCGACTGAATCGTCCGGAATGTGATCCCGCAAGATTTCGAGATTGTCGCCGTAAAAGAGTTTATTCATAATCTATGCCGTAACAGACTTTTCGATCTCTCTCAACGCCTCGATGCATCGCTCGCAGACGGTTGGGTAATTTGCAAATTCGCCGACACGGGTCGAGTAGTTCCAGCAGCGTTCGCATTTCCGCCCGTCGGCTTTTTGGACTGCCACGGATATGAGGACAGGAGTGTACGCGTTCCCGCCTTCACCTTCGTGAACCTCTACCTGCGACACGATAAATATGTACCGCAGATCAGCAAAATAATCGAGCAGAAAGCGCGTCGTCTCGGCATTCGCCGTTAGCACGACCTTTGCATCAAGCGACGAACCGATCTGCTTTGCATTTCTGGCATCCTCGAGCGCTTTCATCACATCATCGCGAATTGAAAAAATGCGTTCCCAGTTTGCTTTAAGAATCGCATTGTCGGTTTCCGATGCTTTTGGAAACTCGGCGATGTGCACGGATGCGACAGTTTGCTTAGGCATGTTTTCCCATGCTTCGTCCGACGTGAAAACCAGAATCGGCGCGAGCAAACGGCATAAAGCGTCCGTAATTTCGTACAGCGCTGTTTGAGCCGAACGACGTTCTTTCGATTTCGGCGCGTAGATGTAAAGCCGATCCTTGATAATGTCGAAATACCGCGCGGACAGGGTTACCGTGCAAAAAGCGTAAAGCGCGTGATAAGCCGACTGAAAATCATAGGCTTTGTAGCTTTCTGAAACCTTTGCCGTAACCTCTTCGAGGCTCGTTATTGCCCAGCGGTCGATCTCGAGCATTTCCGAATCCGTAACCGAATCTGTTTTCGGATCGAATCCTTCGAGATTGCCCAGCGTAAAACGCAGCGTATTCCGAAACTTTCGGTAAGCGTCGACCACGCGTGAAAGTATTTCTTGCGAACAGCGAACGTCCTCGGTGTAATCGACCGCGGCAGCCCAAAGCCTTAAAATCTCGGCGCCGGATTTATCGATGATCTCGTGCGGCGCGGTCACATTGCCTAAACTTTTGCTCTGCTTTTTGCCTTCGCCATCGACGACCCAGCCGTGCGTGATGATCTGTTTATAGGGAGCCGTGTCGTGAGCCGCCATCCCTATCATCAGCGATGAGTTGAACCACCCACGATATTGGTCGCCGCCTTCGAGGTAAACATCCGCCGGAAAGCGGAGCGTGTCGCCGCGAGTCTCCAATACCGCAACGCAGCTCGAACCCGAATCGAACCAGACATCAAGAATGTCCGTCTCTTTTCGAAAATCCGCTCCGCCGCATTTCGGGCATTTGAAACCTTCGGGCAGCAATTCGCTTTCGGGCCGGGCGTACCATGCGTCAGCCGTTTCCTTCGCAAAAATATCCGCAACGTGATCGACGATTTTGGGATCGGCTACGGGCTCGTCACATGATCGGCAGTAAAAAACCGGGATTGGAACGCCCCACGAACGCTGCCGCGAAACGCACCAATCCGGCCTTCCCTTGAACATGTTCCGCATTCTGTCCTCGCCCCACGCGGGGTGCCATTTCACCTTTTCGATCTCCGCGAAAGCCTTTTGCCGAAGGCCAATGGCATCTGATTCGCCGGCCACTTCATCCATTGAGATAAACCATTGTGGCGTCGCGCGGAAAACTACCGGATTTTTGCACCGCCAGCAATGCGGGTATCGGTGATTGTAATTCTCCGAATGAAGCAGCATTCCGTTATCTCGAAGAAATTCGACGATCAACGGATTCGCCTTAAAGATGTTCTCTCCGGCCCAATGCTCGACTTCATCGGTAAACCGGCCTGCATTATCGACCGGACAATAGATTTCGAGGCCGTATTTTTTTCCGATGTGAAAATCGTCCGCGCCGTGTCCCGGAGCCGTATGCACGACGCCCGTTCCCGATTTCGTCGCCGACTTGCTCTCGAACCTTACATCCAGCTCGACCTCGGCATCAGCCTCGCCGAGCGTTACGTGCTCGCCGTTCATTATCAGCGACGTGCGGTCGAGCCAGGCGTGTTTTGCTTCCAGTTTGTCGAGCTTCGAACCTTTAAATCGCGCTAGTTCCCTTACATTTTCAAGACTGCAAAGCTCAGAAAATGCTTTCGCAAGCTCCGTAGCAACAATATAAACCTCAGCTTTTGACTCGATAGCTGAATAATCGAATTCCGGATGCACCGCGATCCCGAGGTTCGCGGGCAGCGTCCATGGAGTTGTTGTCCAAATGACGAGGGATACGTTCTTGCCGGCAAGTTTTTCATCGATCGATGCCGGATCGGATTTAAGCGGAAACTTTACATAAACCGACGGTGACGTATGCTCCTTGTACTCGACTTCCGCCTCCGCCAAAGCCGTCTGGTCGTGGATGCACCAATAGACCGGGCGCAGCCCTTTGTAAACATAGCCGCGTTCGAGGAATTTGCCGAACAGCCGCGCGGTAGATGATTCGTATTCCGGCGACATCGTCAGATAAGGCGTTTCCCATTCGCCAAAAATGCCGAGCCTCTGAAAATCACGCGTTTGATTGTTCATCGCCGTCGCGGCGTGCTCGCGGCAGATACGCCGAAATGTCGCAACCGGCAGGTCGGCTTTGTTCTTTCCCTTTTCGGCCAACTTTTTCTCCACGAGCGTTTCTATAGGAAGGCCGTGACAGTCGTAACCCGGAACATACGGAGCGTCGTAGCCCATCATCGACCGCGTTTTTACGACAAAGTCTTTTAGAATCTTATTCAATGCCGTGCCGATGTGGATGTCGGCATTGGCATACGGCGGACCGTCGTGCAGGATAAATTTTTCGCGGCCGCGGCGGGCCTCGGCTACTTTCGCGTACAAGCCGATCTCTTTCCACTTCTTCAGGCGCGCCGGCTCGCTTTGCCCAAGATTCGCCTTTTGGGCAAAATCGGTCTTCGGCAAATTAACGGTTTTCTTCAAATCCAAAGGTTCGATCATAAAAATAGCGGTTACTGTCAGTTATAAGTGATTAGCTGTAATCCTGACACCGGTTAAAAGTCAAGATTTTAACATTTGCGGACAAAAATCCGCATTCTCCAATTTCAAATCCGCAATTGAAAAAGCCCCAAGCCTTGTCGTTCGGCTTGGGACCATTCGGAACAAACATAGGAGTCCGTTCAGCTTGTTTCAAGCTGGGTCCCGATACAAATAATCTTCGATATTACGGCTGACATAATCAAGCTATTCTTATAATATCACAGCGACAGCGAAATCACTCTTCCTCGACCGTAACCAGCAGCGGATATTCCCTTGATTTTGCCAAATTCATTGCCTTTTGCGATTTCATATAAGCGATGTCGTATGGGTAAATACCGGCGACGCCCATGCCTTCGTTGTGAACCTTCAGCATTATCACGATAGACTCGGCCTCGTTTTTCATAAAGACGTATTCCAATATAAAAACGACAAACTCCA
>JBQTJB010000251.1:0-11808 GCA_052387555.1 Blastocatellia bacterium
GTAATCGAGCTTAAGGTCGGGGAGGGAACGCTCCAGCAGAAAAATGGCTTCAACGGGATCAAGGATCTCAGGTTTTTCCGAAAGACCTAGTTTTGTTCCGTATTTTCGAAGGAGCTCCAGTCCGAACGAATGAAACGTCTCGATACTAAGTCTACCCGCCGACTCTGGAGCGAACCGATGAAGTCTTGTACGCAATTCCTCAGCAGCTTTATTCGAGAATGTAAGGACAAGGATATTATCGGGACGCACCCCGGATGCGATAAGGTGTAATGCCCGCCCAACTAGCGTCCGCGTCTTTCCAGTTCCCGGACCTGCATCTACTAGCTGCGGCGGCGAAAGCGGGTGTTTGGATCTACGCGATCCTATCGATACCGCAATCGAGCAATACAAAAATTCGCTTCCGGCGCTGGCAGCCGAGAAATTGAAGAAGGAGCAGAAATCGACCAAAAAGCGAACTCCGAAGGCTGATTCAAAATCTCCGAACAAGGCGACTGATAAGGCCGGGACAAACCTTACGGAATCACCAGATTCAACTTCTGTATCACAACAACCGGCGAGGGAGCAGCAGACACTCTTCGCCTCCTAACCGATTATGGAAAACGAAACGAATATCTTGTCAACGGAAAATCAAACGGCTTCCGCGACCGGCACGGAAGCCGAATCAACAGAAGGGGCAAAATTGGCGACTGCTGTCACCGATCCAAAAGCTACCATCAAGATCGAAGGCCAGTCTTTCGAACTGGAAGCATCGCTGGCTCAGGAAGACAAGACGCTAAAGGTTGTGCTTCAGCCTCATTTCGCTTCAATCGAAAACGCGAATATCACGCGTGAGGTGAAAGACGGAAAGCTGAGCGTCACGATCGTAAAACGTGCACAGCATAAGGGCTATGCAGGCTGATGAATCCCCGTTGGATTTTCTACGATCCGAAGAAGAGCAGATAAATCCAGCGATCATCCTTGCAGAAAGGCTTATGAGACGGGGCGTAGAAGAACTTCTCACAATTGACGAAGTAAACGAGGCCGAAACAATTCTGAACCTTGGAACTCAAGAGATCGAAGACATTGATGCCCACCGAAAGGCATTCCTTAAGACATCAGCTTCGGCTGTCAAGTACATCCCGATCGGATTCTGAGGTAGAGAACTCGTTATGACGGTGATGGCTTTGCCAGCGATCAAGACTCTATCCGCACGCGAACCTCTTGGGGATCGACTGCTACGGTCTCTCGAATACCTTAGGTTCAAATCCAAAGGTCACAATGCCGTAAATGCGTGTGAAACAGTCTCCAGAGTCGTTTCGGAGCAACAAAAGCACAGGCTGTTTATCGAGCTATTTCCAAACGAGTGGAAACGTTCGACACAGAGCCTTTACAAAGCTGGACACTTTAGGGCTTACAGCGAACGCACCAACGAATTCTTTCACCTTGTGAATGATAAGTGTTTTCCGCTACTTGAATACTGGCACGACGATCCGGAACTTGAACTCGAAAGATTCGCGATTCCGGCGATGAATTTTGATCTATGCTGCGAGGAGATAGATTTCGCACATCTCCGCGATAGCTACCTTGCTGGCTTGATCTTCTAGTTTCTCGAAGAGGATGAGATCTGGAGCTACTTTCATCAAAAGTTCGGTGTTGATAAGGAAACCCTTCCTCCGATCCGGGCTGCACATGCCGACATTTGGACGCAAAAGCGCAATCCACTAGCAAAACCATATAGTGATCTGATCAGACTAGTTGATCACTCTACGGGCAATCCATGGCTCGACGCTACGAACTGCCAATATCCTGAGCTTTTCGAATGGGATAAAGAGACGATTGATTTTCTGACGGGCAAGTACAAGGCGGCCAATCAGTATTACAAGAATCTCGACGCATTGGATACTAAACTGGAAGAAAATCCAACGACATTCTTCTTTGAACTGATCTCTGTTTGGAACACGGGGAAAGTCGCTTCGCCGAGGCACTCTTGAACTATGAACAATATCTTACAGGTCCCGAGTGATGCATCGGCGGCTTTGTATTTTCTGCCGGGGCAATATTTGTTTGCGGATCTCAAAGAATCGTCCGTGTCTCTGAAGGCTCTTTCGAGCGATCAGGTGGCGAGAGCATTTCGCAGAGTGCATACCGATACCGGCTGGCTCGGCAAACGCGTACTGCGTTATCGCGAGGCTCCGGAAGGTAACGCGATTCTTTCCTACGAACCGGCCGCGGTTCGCAAGATCACCATTGCTTTCGCCGAAAAGGGTTTAGTTGAGCGTTCGGTTCCATTGCCGCCGCTAATTCTTCTGGGTAAAGGCCAGGATTATTATCTATGGGCCGCCGCAACTTCGCATGTTTCGGCTAACACCAACATTGCGGTCGCGCCGCTGCCTAATATCGGTTCCGGCAAGATCTGCTTTGGTAAGAACGAGGTTCCGGAGACGCATCCTTCTACACTCGGCGAGGTCTGGAAACTGATCTTTGAAACTCCTTTTAACGGTGACCACTCCAGTGAAAGATGCGAAACGGAAAGGCAGGACGTACGTGAACTACTCTGGAAATTAGCGGCTGACAAGGTGCGAAAGTTCCCGAAATCTGAACTGATGGTAACCAGTTCGACGGTCGAAGACGCCTGGGAAACCATCGTCGAACAGCGACGCTACGACTCGCGATTCTAATCAAACATGCAAAGTGATAAAAAGTTCATCGGCCACCGGATCGCAACGGGTCGGTTTGAGCCGGTCGAGGCCATCCTTTACGAGTATCTTATGGCCGAAAATGGTGTATTGCTCAAAGCTCAGCGGGAGGAATTCACAGTTTCTGTACCGTTGATGATCAGAGAGATCAAGGGGCTTCCGGCCGCATTTGTTGGTATCAAATGGCATGTCCCGAGAGTTCCGCAGCGAATATGGGAAGAGGTATTTTCACACGCAAAGCACAACAACTCGAACAGGACCTTCAAAGAAGAACTCTATCTCGTCTACTGGGACAAAACTCAATCGGTATGGGCATGGTGCACTTCGAGCAAAGACAGGAGCTATGCTTCGACGATCGCGGACGACAGCAGACCCGAATACTCCGAGGCTTGCATCGAGGTTCACACTCATCCCTCGGGAGCGTATCAGTTCAGCGGCGCAGACGACGCGGACGAATCCGGTAAATTCCGTATCTTCGGGATCATCGCGGATGTTCAGAGTGAGCCAAAGATCAGATTCCGATGCGGAATCTACGATCACTTGGTACCAATTCCGTTTTCCTGGATCGGGCAATTGCCAAGGGGCGCTATCGATCTAAATGAGATCGAAGCTTTGCTACAAATGGTGTTGTGATGGAAATCGACCTTTCGTTCTCGCAGGCCGCGGTAGTGATGCCTGTGGAATACAACACACTTCGATTTGTCATCGTCGGCGGCGGTGGAACAGGCTCGTTCGTAGTCCCAGCAATCGCTCGACTCATCTACGAATTGAAACAGCAGCTAAATAAGTCGGTGGAAATGCTCATCGTCGATCCGGATGTTGTCGAAACCGGCAATATTCCTCGTAGCAACTTCTGTTTTGCCGAAGTCGGGCGATTCAAGGCTCAAACACTCGCTGAGCGAGTAGCAACCGCTTGGGGAATAGAGACAGGTTTCTCGTGCGAAAGGTTCGATGCTGACAAGCACCTAAAAAGCTCAAACAGTGATTACATAACCCTGACCATTGTTGTCGGTTGTGTAGATAACCACTTGGCACGACGTGAAATTCACAGGGCACTTGATGAGTTCCGAAACTACAGTGATCAATCCAGAATCTGGTGGATCGACGGCGGCAACGGAAAGTCGTCAGGACAGGTTCTTGTCGGCTCGACAACAAAGACCCTAAATCTCGACCAGTATTTCACCGGCACAAGCATATGCAAGGCACTTCCGGCCCCATCACTTCAGCATCCGGATCTTCTTGAACCAGAGGCGATTTCCGCATCGAACGATCTATCTTGTCCCGAACGGATGCGGCTGGGTGAGCAGGGTCTAAACGTGAATCAGCGGGTAGCCGTTGAGATGGCCGAGATGCTTTCGTCGATGCTTCTAACTAGAAAGTTAAGGAGATATGCGGTTTATCTCGATTTAGAAACTGGAGCGACACAGTCATTATTCTGTACAAAGCAACAATTGACTTTTCATATCGACAAAGGCAAGCTGCCTCCAATACCTACCGATTAAAGCTATCATAGGCGCTTTTGTCGCAAAGCGAACCGCACGGAGTTCAGCGATCAATTGCTTGGGTGACAATTTTGCGAATACCTGACAATCGGGGCGACGAACGTCCAGGATCACCGGGCAGGCGTGAGTGAATCACCGTTCACAAACCGGCTAGTTCGCCCGTTCCGGTGCATCCGTTTGTTCGGCGGCGCTTCCATCAGCACGCGAAGAAATCCACCCGGAAATTCGCTCCAGTACCGAAGGTGCGATGGTCTCTTCGATCACCTCGTATTCCGATATGCTGCCGGTGATTGCAGTTTGAAAGAGATGATTCAAGCCTCGACACTCTTCGACCGTGACATCAGGATTGCCTGCTACCGACAATGCTTCCCGAAGCGCCTGCATATGCATGGCAGGAGGCACCTGAATATCGACTTCGCCAAAAAGAGCAAGCACGGGGCAGCGAACACGCCTGAAATAAAACGCAGGGTCGCAGTTCAAGAATGACCGAAAAGCCGGCGTCAGCACGTTATCAGCCATCTCGTTGACGTGCGTTTCCACGCCGTCATCTTCGGCCGGCTGATCGGGCCAGGATTTCAAATAGGTTGCTAGAATCGAGAGAATCTGATTGCGCTCAGACTCAGGGCGGAGTGGGTGCTTGAGGACCGCAAACACCTCTTCGTTCATTCGCCGCTCGTGAGCAACTTGTGCATCGGTAGCTCCCGACAGCCGGGAGATGAGCGCTGACTGTTCGTGAATAGTCTGTTCGCCGGGAAGTGCCGGACACCCCATGAGCACTATCAACGCGACCTGCTCAAGCCGTATAGCAGCAGCCGCCGCCAACATGGCTCCCTCGCTATGGCCGATGAGGCCAAGTCGAGTCGCATCGACAGCTCTGTGCCCAGCCAGAAAATCCAGCGCCACATGCACATCCCGCAGAAGGTCGTCGTGCGTGCACCGATCCTTGTCTCCCGTCGATCCGCCAACACCGCGATCGTCCAAACGCAGCACGGCAATTCCGGCACGGGTCAGGTGATCCGAGAGGACGAGAAAGGGGCGATGTCCACATAACTGTTCGTCGCGGTCATGCGAGCCCGAACCCGGGATGAGCAGGACGGCGGCTGTCTTGGTGCTCGTGCGCGGGCGAGTGAAGGTGCCCGCCAATTGCACGCGTCCCTCCTCACTTTCCAGTAGGACATCTTCTTCGCCGTAGCAAAGCGGCTCGGCAGGCTCTTGCGGTCGAAATGTCATATCTCCAACTAAATCCCCGAGGATCATGAACCGGCCGAACGATCAAGCTCGCAGCCCCGTCCAGCGTACGGGAGCTACGAACTCCCAGAACTGATGTCGCGGGCCGGGTCACGTGCAGCTCGTGGTTCGACCGCGACCGTCCTCAGGAACAGCGACAGGCTGGAGTAAGATCCGACTTGGTCTGTAGACCGGAAGCAATTCACAGAGCATTAAGAGCACACTTAGTCTATTCAGCCACAACGTTCTCTTCGCTTCCTCATTTGCGACCGGGAGTTGGCGGCGGGACGGTTGAAGTGTGACCGGAAACGAACTTCCAGTGCCCGTCGGTCTTCTCGAGAAGCATGGTAAACATACCACTGAATTCAAAAGAATCTGTCGGCATCGATAGCTTAGTTTTGAACGCGACGCTGCCATAGGCGAGTTGGTCGTTGAGCAGGCGTACCTCGATATCGCTCAGTTTTGTAACGATCGCCGTTTCTTTTGGATACTTGCTTCGTTGCTCGACGATCTCGCTTGACGAGCGGTATTTAAGGACGCCCTCTTGGAACCACTGGAACCGAGCATCTGATACATAGGCAGATCGGATCGCCGCTAAGTCACTATTGGCAATTGCGATGTTCCATTTGTCCAGAAAGGCGGTGATCTCGACCTTAAGATTATCTGCGGGTACAGGTTTGCTTTTTTCCTGGGCTGAAATCGAAGAGATCGCAGCTGCAAACAATGTGAGGATCAACGCTGCTATAATTTGTTTTGGTGTCATTATTTTACTCCTTCCAGATACTGCATAACGCAGGCTATGTTTCCCTCTGTGTCCTTGAACTGAGCGACCGTTCCTACGTGTTCAATCAGAAACGGCGGGAATACTATCTCACCGCCCGCCGCCTCTATCGCGGCGACCGAGGCTTTTATATCCTCGACGCTGATACTGCACTCGTAACCGGTCATGCCAGTGCCCGAAACCGGTTCCCGCCTTTTCTGCAAGGCACCGTGGATAGCGTCGGGTGACGTGAACACACGCCAGAAATCCGGCGGCCCCCATGGCTCGAATGTCCAGCCGAATGCGTCCGTATAGAATTGCTTCGCCCGGTCACAATCGTCTGCGTTAATTGCAAAATGTACGATATCGTTTGGCATTTCTGTCTTCTTCCTCCTTTGTCGTGTTACAAGATTAGTTTTATTGACAGATGGCGGTCAAGCAATATACCGTCAAATAATGTCGCAGAATCGCCAAACGGTGCAGATCGATGCTGGAGAGCTTTTGGTACGCACGCTCAGCCTCAAGCTTTCAAATAGTCACGTTATCGAGGATCACGAACACACTTGGGGTCAGATAATCTTTGCTTCACGCGGCGTTATGCAGGTCGATGCCGACGGCAGTCGGTGGATCGTACCTCCGATGCGTTGCCTGTGGATGCCGCCCGCCAAAGATCATTCGATACGAATAATTGCCGAAACGTGGATGCGTACAATTTACCTTAGCCCCGGGTTGACTGGGAATCTGCCCGGCGACTGTAAGGTCTTAAACGTCTCGCCGCTTTTGCGCGAACTTATTCTAGAGATTGTCAGGCTGAGCATGCTATCCGAAAGGAACGAAACTCATGTTCATTTAACTAATGTTCTGATCGACCAATTGGCCGCATCGGACGAAGTCCGATTTAAATTAACCATGCCCGTAGATCAGCGGGCAGTAAGACTCGCAAATCTCATAAGTAGTGAACCGTCAAACAAGACTCCGTTAGGAGAAATGGCGCGGATGTCCGGCGCAAGTCAACGTACTTTAGAACGGCTATTCTTATTGGAAACGGGTCTAAGTGTAGGTCGCTGGCGTACGCAGGCAAGACTAATGATGGCCGTCACGCTACTTGTTGAAGGGAATTCGGTGAATCAGGCGGCAATTGCCAGCGGCTACGAGAGCACGAGCTCATTTGTGGCGACATTCAAACGCGAAATCGGTACAACTCCTGGACGTTATCTTCAGACTTTATAAGGCTGATTGATCAGAAAAAAAACTGTCAATACCGACACAGTTGAAACCACTCGAATGTACGATTAGATTTACCATCAACATCTAGCAGATTTCTACCTCATATCGCGCTCGTTCAGCGTAGGTTGTCCAAATCGAAATCTAAAGACAGAAAAACGAGCGGTGGACAGGATGCGAATGGAACCAGAAATATCCGTCGGGAATGTCAGCACACCGGCATTGCCATCATTAGCATCTTCGGTGCTCCGAAACGTGTTTGGTGGCGCGCAGAAAAACGACACACCAATAGAGGAAATTTCCCGAAATTCTTTGGTTGAGCAGCCGTCTGAAATTGCCAGAGAAGTGCTGACGCGGCTTGAATCCAGAAGAGACCGAGCTGCTACGGAGCTTGGTATCAGTGTTTTAGAAGTTGAGTCTCTTCCGTTCGATTTATCGACGCTTGAGAGCGAAGGTATCTTCATGAATATCGACTGTCGTGGATTTGGCAGTCTTGTTCGGCAGCTCGAATGGAAAACTCTGGGTGTTCAACTCCCTGAGAACGCGGCTGTCAGGGTTAGTCCGCCGCGAGCTGGACTGCTGCCTGATGTGTATCGCAATCGCCTGATGCGCGGTGCGGCACAGGCTCATAATGCTCTGAACAAATTCGGGTTCAGATTTACACTCTGCGAGACGGTTTGGGGCACGAGCGAATACAAGTGGATACCGTGGACGGCGTTCGAGCAGTTTGAACAGGCATACCTAAAAGCTTGCGAAACGCTCGCGAAGGCGAAGTCGGAGGTGCTTGAGAAATACGACGAGATCCACGCGTTGCTCGTTGACAGTTTTCGCGACCTCGCGAAAGACTCCGCAGACCGCTTTGGGGCGACCGAGGACGATCCGTTCGACCGGGAGGGATTTATTAACGCGATCGTTGCCCAGGCTCAAGGTATGGTTCCGACCCGTGAGATGATCCGAGACGGACTTGTGATAACGATGAAACCAAAGGTGATCATTCTCGGTTCCGAGATGATCGCCGAGCGAAATCTTGCAAAGTCGCTCACTCTCGAAACCACACGCATCAATGCCGAGCAGACGAAGATAGACCTTGAGATCGATGCGAAACGACGGATCGAAAGTATCAAGGTCGAAGAAGTTACTGCAGAAACCCGTCGCGAACGCGAGGTTAAGGCACGCATCCGCGAGATGAAGATCGAGGCCGCTCGGCGAGAGGCCGACGAAGCCGTTTCACCGATCAAGGAAGGCTTCGCACAGTTGACGGCAAAGATCTTTGATTCCGCAACGGAAATGGCCGAGCGAATGAAGGATGCGGAGTTTGTTTCGGGTTCACTAGCCAAACGTGCGCGTCAGATGTGCGAGTGGTATCAACTGATGAACTTCACCGGCGATACATCTCTCGAAAAGGTGCTCGATCAACTACAGACTGCTGCCGGGCGTGAGGCAAAGCAGCGTTCGCCGGAAGAGATGCGTTCAGCATTGAGCGATCTACTTCGAATGACATCGGTTCACTCGAAGAAACTTCTCGATGAAGACCGGCTGACAGCCCTTGAACTATAGACGAGAGAAACACGAGGCACAATAATGGCAAACTTCGACCTAAGCAAATATATTCCGGTACACGCGCGAATTGCCGAATTCTATGAGAAGTATCCGGACGGACGGATCGTTACGGAGATCATCAGGCTTAACGAGGACAGCGGCTTTGTGTGTATAAAGGCCAGTGCATTTCGCCAACGAGACGACGCGGAACCGAGTTCGACCGGTCACGCCTTTGAGATCCGCGGCCAAGGATACGTAAATACCACATCGTTCATAGAGAACGGCGAAACAAGTGCGGTTGGCAGGGCTTTGGCTAATCTTGGGTTCAGGATCGAGAACGGCATTGCTTCGAGAGAAGAGATGCTGAAGGTCGAGCGAATGACCAATGCCGAAAATACGACCAACGGGAACGGCCATAACAGCTACGATAGTCGCTCCGGAAGTAATCGCACAAACGGCGGGCGTCTTGTCACACAATCCGTTTCATAAAACCACGAATAATAAATAATGTCTGAAAAAGAAGCCGTTGCTGAAAGCATCGGAAAGTTTCTGCATGAGCTCGACATCAGGATCAGAGCCCGCTATCCGCTTATCGCGATAAATACGTATGAGGAAGATCGGGTACGCGAAGCTCTCCTCGATCTTGTTTTTCAGGACCGGCACAAGGAGAAGCCTCTTTTCTTCTGGAGCCGCCCGACTGGTCTACAAAAGATCATCGATCCCAAGGAAGGGTTGTTATGTTCGCCGCAGACGATTGGTGACACGGAAGACCCTGAAAGCCTTCTTGGCTTTATTAGCGAACAGAAAACCGGCATCTTTCTGCTATGCGATTACGCTCCGTACATCTCACCTTACGGCCAGGAAGATCCGTTGCTCGTTAGAAGGCTCAGGGAGATCGCTTGGAAACTGAAATCGACAAAAGCGACCATTCTTTTTGTCGGGCCGAACTTTCCGGAACTCAAGACGCTCGAAAAGGAGGTCACGCAAATAGAACTTGAGCTACCGAGAGAGTCGGAAATTGAAGACTCGATCGGGCTACAACTTGAGAATCTGCGCTCAAACGGTCTTGACATTAGCCTTACAAAAGAGACGCAGGACGCACTGCAACAATCCCTGCTTGGTCTCACAGCCGTTGAGATCAGCAACGTCGTCGCAAAAGCAGTCATAAGTTGCAACGGGCTCAATCAAGACTCGATCAACGTCATCCTTGAGGAAAAGAAGAACGTCATCCGCGGCAGTGGTTCGCTCACGTATGTGCATCCGGAACCGGCGAGCAATCTCGGCGGATACAAGTCGCTCAGGGCCATTCTCGAACGTGCTGCATATACATTTAGTCCGAGAGCAAAAGCACGACACGTTGAACCGTGCAAAGGCATCTTACTTGTCGGTCTCCCAGGATGTGGAAAGGACCTCTGCAAACGCGTCGCTTCAAGCATCACCAACCGTGCGCTCCTTGATCTCGACTTTGGTTCAATCATGGGCGAGGGCGGTGGCGTGATCGGGTCGTCGGCCATGTCGATCAAGCGAGCATTGTCTATCGCCGGAACGATCAAAGGCATCTTGGGCATCAGCGAGTTCGAAAAGGCTGTATCAGGTATGAAGTCATCGAATAAGACAGACGGCGGCGAAACGGCTCGAACAATTTCTTACCTTCTAAATTGGATGCAGGACAATGAGGATGTTCTCGTGTTCGCAACCGCTAACGACGTCCGCGAACTAGAATCCGAACAATTCCGAATCGGAAGGTTCTCCTATATTCACTTTGTCGATCTTCCCGAGACCGAAGACCGCAAAGAAATATTCCGGGTTCACCTTAACAAGAGGGCACTTGATACCGACCGATTTGATCTCGATAAGCTTGTAGATAAGAGTAAGGACTTCTCAGGGGCAGAGATAGAAGGTGCGGTAAAGGACGGCGTGCTTGAAGCTTTCATTGATGGTGACCGCGAGGCTGAAACTCGTGACATTGTTAAGGCCATCGGGAATATTACTCCAACCGCCCAGATGATGAGCGAAAAGATAGAAGAGATTCGTAAATGGGCCCGGAACAATATCAAAGGTGTCGGATCTCGGAGTGAACACACCGGCCTCGCCGGCAACCGTACCGATCGCATATACGAACTCTAACCAAGGAGAATCAGATGAGTAAATACATGACTTTCGATTCCCAGTCATTCCCTAATCGCGAACTGCTTATCGAAGCGTTGGCCGAATGCGGTTTCGCATCACCGGAAGTAGGCACCGACATTTCTCTCGAAGGCTGGGACAAACGCGATCCGCAAACAGCCGATATTGTCATTAGACGCCGGGCTGTACATGGACAATCGCTTCTCGGCGATATCGGATTCCAGAAGACATCGAAAGGCTATGTCGCCATTATTGACGATATGGATCTGAATTACCGCCTGGGAAAAGACTTCGTGATTCGGCTCCAAAACAGCTATCACGAAACGGCCGCCAGAAAGATGGCTATGAGACTCGGCGGCACACTCGTCAAAGAAAAGATAGGCAAGACGATCAAGATAAGGATCAAATACTGAGGAGGCAAACCAATGCCGGAAGTTGAATTCAAGATCGACACCGAACGCGGGACATGCGAAGCCGAAATTAAGGGCTATCGAGGAACGGCCTGTGAGAAAGCCGCCCGACAGCTAAAAGAAATTCTCGGCGACCCGACTGCCGAAACCAAAAATCCGGAGTATTTTGTAACACCTACTTCCAAACAACTTGCCCAACGAAAATGAGCCAAGAGATCACGTTCCTCTTAGAACCAGATAACGGAAAACTTACGACCGAAGTCTCAGGCATTTCGACGAAGATGCTAACGGATCTGCGTAACGATCTTGGCTCATCTAGTAACGTAAACTGTGGGAAGCCGGGC
>JBQTJB010000252.1:0-5162 GCA_052387555.1 Blastocatellia bacterium
TTAGAAGCACGATGTTTTTGTCCGTTTTCATTTCACGAACTCGGGCCGCAAACTTAGCGCCTTCCCAATAAGGAACCTGGCTGTCGTTCAGCGAAATTTCGATCAGCATATTCGGATAATCCTGCGCCTTGATGTTTTCGTAGGGCGAATATTGAATCATGTAATCCCACGCTTTTTTCTCGTTCGGGTTTCCCCATTCGATCCATTCTTCTGTCGTCAGCGGCAGAGTTTCGTCCAGCATCGTGTTCATTACATCCACGAACGGAACCTGCACGATCGAGGCTTTGAACGTCTGCGGCGATTGGTTCACGACCGCTCCCATCAACAATCCGCCAGCCGAGCCGCCCTGGATTACGAGCCGGTCACTTGAAGTGTATTTCTGTCCGATCAGCCATTTAGCCGAATCGACAAAATCGTTGAACGTGTTCATTTTCTTGAACATGCGGCCGTCCTGCCGCCATTTTTCGCCGAGTTCGCTGCCGCCGCGGATGTGCGCGATTGCGTAAGTCATCCCGCGGTCGACAAGGCTCAATCTCGCCGTCGAAAAATTCGGCGTCATAGATGCTCCGTACGAACCGTATGCGTATAGCAGCATCGGCGATTTGCCATCGAGCTTCGTTCCCTTCTTCATGATGATCGAAACGGGAACCTTAACGCCGTCGCGGGCCGCTGCCCAAACTCGCGTAGTTTCGTACTGTGTTTTGTCGTAGCCGCTCGGAATTTCCTGCTGCTTTATCAAAGTGCTTTGCCGCGTGCGGAGATCGAAATCGTAGGTCGAATTGGGCGTTATCATCGACGAATATCCATAGCGGATAACCGTTGAGTCATATTCAGGATTGTTTCCAAGACCCATCGTGTAGACCGATTCGGGCGTCTCGATACGCGCAGAGGCCCGACGCGTTTTCATATCCATGACGCGCAGATATTCGAGTCCGTTTTCAAGTTCGGAAACTATTGCGTAGTCCTTGAAAAAGCTAATGTCCTCGACCTTGACCGCCGGATTGCCAGGAATAAAATCGACCCAGTTTTTCTCGCCCGGATCGCTTAGCGGTGCTCGGACGACCTTAAAATTTTCGGCGTCTTTGTTCGTCGTTATGTAAAATTCGCCGTTGTTGAAATCGGCGGAATATTCGTGCCCATCGCGACGCGGACTGATAATCTTGAAAGTACCTGTCGGATCATCGGACGGCAGATACATAAACTCGCGCATTGTCTTCGCATACGATCCGATGAACAGCATCTTCTTGTCCCGCGATCGTCCGATGCCTACGTTGAACAGCACATCCTTTTCGTCGAAGATCAAAGAGTCTTCGTTTCCGTTGCCAACCGTGTGCCGCCAAATCTTGTCGGTGCGTTTTGACACGGCGTCTTCCTGTCCGTAGAACAGATACTTGCCGTCGTTTGACCATTCAATTGAGGTCACACGCTCGATCTTGTCCGAAAGCATCTTGCCGGTCCGCAGGTCCTTGATTTGGAGCGTGTATTGGCGATAACCGGTCGTGTCGGTCGAGAATGCGAGCAGATTGCCGTCGTCGCTCGGTTCGAAATTTGAGATCGAGAAATACTTGAACCCTGTCGCCATTTCATTTTGGTCGAGCAGTATTTCGGCGTCTTTACCTTCTTTGGTTTTGCTCCGCAAAAATGTCGGATATTGCTTCCCCTCTTCGGTTTTGGTGAAGTACCAATAATTTCCAAGTTTGTAGGGAACGCTCAGGTCGGTCTGTTTTATCCTGCCGAGCATCTCCTTATAAAGATTGTCCACAAATGCTTTATGCGGACCCATGTGGGCCTCGGTATATGCGTTTTCATCCTCAAGATACTTGATTATCTCGGGGTTTTTCTTGGTTTCGCGGTCACGCAGCCACGCGTAATTGTCCGTGATCTCGTAACCGTGAATCTTTAATACCTTCGGAACTTTCTTGGCAACGGGTGGTTTCATATCTGTCTGGGCAAACGTAATATTACCCACAAACATAATAATAGCGGCAATGTACAAAAATACCTTCATTCTATTAACTCCCAATTCTTTAGAATAGTCTGCGAAGTTTGTACGCAATATCTTAGGCCTTTGTTTCTTAGCGCGCTACTTCGGTTTTTATTTTTTCACTTCAAAAAAAGAAACCGGCTCGCCTAATGACAGCCGGTCCCGTTTTAGAAGTTACCAACGAAGATCACCTTACAAATTTTTCGACCGTACCTCCAAGACCTACAAGATATATTTCCCCATTCTCGTCTTCGCCAAATGATGAAATATTTCGAGTTGTGTCGATGAGCGGCACTTGCTGATTATTATGCCACATCCAAGTCTCGCCGCTGCAGTAATCTCCGTAGATATAAGCTCCTGAGGGAAAAGTGTTCAACGTGCCGCGATATACATAACCTCCCGTTACAGAGCAACGTCCGCCGGTGTGGCTGTACTGGAAAATCGGAGGCGTGAAGTTAGCCGGATTACAGAGTCCGGGGTCATTGTTCGTGCAATTATTCCCCTCGTACACTCTCCAGCCATAGTTGGCACCCTTCGTTATGATGTCAACTTCTTCAATTGAATTCTGGCCTACATCAGCTGCCCATAAACTGTTTGAACCTGCACGGTCGAAAGACCATCTCCAAATATTGCGGAGGCCAATTGCGAAGATCTCATCGGAACCTGATACGCCAACGTATGGATTGTCCGGCGGATTCGTATATGGGGGATTTGCGTTATTCCCCGAAACATCAGGATTTATCCGCAGCATTTTACCCAACAAGACATTTATATTCTGAGCCCTGTTTCCAGGATCATTGCTAGAACCGCCATCGCCCATTCCTATGTATAAGTAACCATCCGGTCCGAATTCGATCATTCCGCCGTTATGGTTCGCAAATGGTTGACTGATGTTCAAGATAATGCGCTCGCTGTTTGTGTCTCCGGCCGTGTTGCCATTTATCGCGCGGTATCGCGCTATTATTGAAGCCCCATCTGACGGGCGAGTATAATTGACGAAAAAGTATCCGTTTGATTCAAACTGCGGGTGAAATGTAAGGCCGAGAAGTCCGCGTTCGTTTCCAGAGCTGCTCACCCTACTTGAGATGTCCATAAAGGTCGTGGCCGTAGTGGAGCCGGACGCAACAACCCTAATGATTCCTCTTTGCTGAACTACAAATAATCGGCCGGTCGAATCTCCGGAATGCCTGATTAATATCGGTTGGGCAAGTCCGGTAAGGAAGGGCTGCAGAGTAAGCTGCGGTGTAGGAGTAGGGACTGGCGTCGGTGTAGGAGTCGGCGTTGGAGTCGGCGTTGGAGTCGGCGTTGGAGTCGGCGTTGGAGTCGGCGTTGGAGTCGGCGTTGGAGTCGGCGTTGGTGTCGGCGTTGGTGTCGGGCTTGGCGTAGGTGTAAAAATAGCGTTGTCGATATTGGGTGACTGAATCTCAAACCCAGTAAAGTTTCGACAACCGCTTATTGTTGGCGAAGTCGGCTCGAATTCTACGCCTGAGCCGCGACAGCCTTCGATACGCAAGCCGGTCGTTGCTCCGCCGGCTCCGGACGGAGCTCCCGGAGTCCCGATAGGAATTCCTGACGATACCTCAGAAGTAGTCAAATCGGTTGTAATGTAAAGAATTCCGCGTTCGCTTAGGATAATTAAGTTGTTACCGGCATTTGTCATACCTGTGGCAACATTCTCTGCTGTTGGGAAGACGTGTTTTATGAAATCAGTATCCCCTGTCCGAAGGTTTACCCTGTATAAACCTCCAAAATCACGATTGTCCGGGTCAGTTGCAATAGGGTCAACACTAAATCGACCATCCGAAGCAATTGGAACTCCGATCTGAGAAATCGAAAGGCCATCTAAAAACGGGTACTGGTCTCCTCCATCCGTTTGAAAATCTGAATTCGTTATATCTGCAACGAATTGAGCTAGGCCGGTTGAGGGACTGACCTGATAAAGTTTGCTTCTAACAGAGGTTGGCGGAAGATTTGGATCACTGACAATCGCATACAGGAAACCGTCGTCAAAATACCCGAGGGCAGATTCGGTGCCAAAATCAATACAGGTTTGACCAACTTGAGGCCCCACAACGGAATTAGCACCATTTGGCAAACCAATTGCTGCCGGATTTGGATTGCTTTGATCTGGAGTGATTTGTCTCGGTGACATCCTAAATCTTCTCAAATCCGAAGAAAGACCCGTGATTGGGTCTTGGCCGGTATCGCATCCTTGCTGGTCGTTTACCGACAGTCCGAACAATACAGGCCCAATTGAAGCAAAGCCGCTGTATTTTCGGCTCAAAGTTCCTCCCGCCGGGCCAGGAACACGGAGATCGCCGACATATGACGCCTGACCGTCAAGGACGTTAAATTGGAACATCTGCTGATTGCGGCCTGTAATCGTTCGATCATTGTCAACAATTGCAAAACCGCTTGTGTACTGACCCATAACAAAATGCTGAAGGATTAAAAGCAGAACTGCCACGTAAGCCGTTCGAAATAGTCTCATAACAACGTCTCCAAACTAGTTAGAATTGAAAGGTTTAGGGGATTTTATGATGTAGTTCTTAAATCTTCCTTGAAACGGTGTGAATATTCTGCTAACAGGTAAGTCGCTTCCGAGGTTTTGGAGAAAATACTCAGTCACAAAGGAAAGTGGCAGAGCAAAAGAGGGTCAGAGCCTTAACTGCAAGAAATGAATGAAGTTAAGTTGTTTCTTTCTGATGATAAAGTTAGGTCATATGTACCGTACTATTCAAACAACCAAGGCTATATTAATCAAAGTAGAAACAACAACTTAGACTCACACGTGCAGGCTCTTCCACTTAGAAATAAGGCTCCGGAAACCGGAGCCGCTATGCCTGCCAATAGACACTTACCTCTATCTTTCATCTACCGGCACGTATTTCTGATCGCGGGCACCGATGTATTCCGCACGTGGGCGGATGAGTTTGTTGTTGCCGTACTGTTCGAGGATATGGCCGGTCCAGCCCGAAATGCGGCTGACGGCAAAGATCGGCGTGAAAAGATCGAGTGGAATGCCCATCAGGTAGTAGGTCGAGGCCGAGTAGAAATCAACGTTCGGGTACATGCCCTTTTTCTCGTGCATTAATTGCTCGATTCGCTGCGACATCTCGTACCACTTGGTCTCGTCTTTTTTGTCTGCCATCTGCTTCGAGAATTTGCGGAGCCATGT
>JBQTJB010000253.1:0-6188 GCA_052387555.1 Blastocatellia bacterium
GTTGACTGTCTCGGCGGTTACTCAACCCGCAAACGGAACGGTTGTGAACAATGGCGGCAACGTCAGCTACACGCCGAACCCGGCCTTCTCCGGAACGGATACGTTCACCTACACGGTTTCGGACGGCGGCGCGACAGATACGGCAACAGTTACGGTTACCGTTACGCCTTCGGCAACGTTCAGCGGCCTTCGCATAAATGAACTCGAAGCCGATCCGGGCGATCAGACCAACGATTCGTGCCAGTACATCGAGCTTCGCGGAATTCCCGGAGAGATAGTTCCGGCAAACACCTACTTCGTTGCGATTGACAGTGACAATGCCTTCCCTGGCTCGTTGAATCACGTGGTCAGTATCAGCGGAGTGCAGGTGGGAACCAACGGGATCATCTTCCTGCAGAACACATTCGGTGGAACGTGTCCCGGCAGGACGATCGCGCCGGGAGCAACGGTGGTCAACTACAGTTCGACGATCCGCATAGGCGGATTGAACCTGCAGGTCGGCTCGGAAAGCTTTGCAATTCTGCAAACGCCCGATGCGATCGCTGCGGGTCAGGACAGAGACGTTGACGACGACGGTGTTCTGGAAATGACGATCACCGCAGTTCTGGATGGAGTCGCATTCATCATCGACCCGGATGTGCAGTTCGTCTATCCGGACTTCTCATCGCCGATCATCGGCAACCCGTTTGACGACCAGCCCGACGCATTTACGCGGTTCAGTTCGCCTGGCCCGACACTGCCGCCGGCATTCGATGGAACACAGTACTTCTGGGGAGAGCTTGCGGCTTCTCCTGTCAGCTCGACGGTCTATCAGGCTCCTTTGAGCCCGAACTTCCCGACCGGCGGAGCACTTACGCCGGGAGCACCCAACGTGCCGTAGCCTCCGGCTAGGGCGATCTAGGATCGTGCGGATCCGCAAGCTTTATTTACCGGTCCGCACGAATGAAAATGAAGAAAAAACAAAGTCTTTTTTACTAACAAATAAGTTCCACGCCGTGCGGGAAATAAAAGTACGGAAATAAAAATCTCTAATCCGAAAATCGGTTTGAGAAGAATCAGAATAGGAGACAAAAATGAAAAACCTTGCAAAAGTAATGTTCTGTTTGGTCGCTATCGCTGCGATGCAGACAGTTTCATTGGGACAGATAATGTATTCGATCACGGACAACAACCGTGATGTATTGCTTCTCGATCAACAGTATTATTCGTTCGACCTTTCGACCGGAGCCGGCACCCTGCTCGGCACGTTGACCCTTAACGGCCAGCAGATCCGCCGCGAATACGAAGGCCTCGCGGCGATCGGTTCGGTTCTCTACGGCGTTGCCGAGTTCGACACCGAGCTTTGCAATACAGGCAGCGACCCGATAACCGGTCTTGCTTCCGATCTTCGCACGTTCCGCCCGGCCGGCACGACAGTCATCATCGGCCCGTCGATCGGCGAAACCTGCTTTGTGTCGGGCTTTACTGAATCGGCCGCTGCATACAACCCGACCGATGGCTGGATATATGCTATCGCCAGCGATGACCTTCTTCCGGCTTCGGCTCCCCGCAGCCGTCTGTACCGCGTCAGCCCGAGCACCGGTCTGGCCACCCAGATCGGAAGCGGAGCAACCGCTGCCGGCATTATCAAAACCACGACCAGCACCGGCGGTGACGAAAATCCGTACCTTGACGGTATGGCGATTCTTGGCGACGGACGCATTTTTGCTACCGAAGCCCGTTTCAATAACTTCAACGGCAACGCCAACAACGGCGGTTTGTATCGTCTGTTCGCAACCGGTGCCAATGCCGGCCGCGCACAGTGGATCTCGAACCTGTTTGGTACGGACGTAAACCGCGACACGGGTCTGGCAAACGCGGGTAACACCCTTTATCTGCTTTTAGAAGACGCTCGTATTTACACGATCACGAATTTGACACCGGTTACCGCCGGCACATTTGATAATCGTGCGGTTCCGGCCGTTTTCTCGGCAGGTAATCCGGTTGGCTCGAACACGCTTTCGACCCCCGGCTGCTTGCGCTTAACCGTTGCTGGCCAGCCATTCTGCGGAGACTTTGAAGGAGCCGATATTCCTACATTGCCGCTTCGCTAGTTTGCTGCTTATTTAGGGGTTCCTCCATAAATGAGCCATATCGCATCAGAGCCTGAAAAGGCTCTGATGCTTTTTCAATGCCCGATCTTTTATTAAAAGCGAATCTTTCAAAACGGCATTGTATGACCAGCTTTTTTTTAATGACAGCGAAACGTAAGATTTACGTAACATGAAATTAATCGGAAGCCGATACCATTTAGTTTTCCAAAAAGCATGTCGGGTTGGCTTCTGCACGCACTGATTTTTTGTCTATCGTAACCGCCAACACCGTCAAATGCCGTAATCCGGCAAATCAGATTTATTTTTTGCCATTAATTTCGACCCAAAATAGAGGTCTATGATTATGATTCGTCTATCGAAAATCGCACTGATATTTCTATCACTCATTCTTTTTCCGTTTTTAGGGACCGCGCACGCGCAGGGAACCGACAACGGCAACCTGAACGGATCGGTGGTCGACCCGAACGGCGCAATCGTTCCCGGCGCCGTCGTTACCGTAACCAGCAGCGGAACCGGCCAGAAACGTACCGTCACTACAAATGCGGAAGGCCGTTGGAACTTTTCGGTTCTTCCGCTTGGCGAATACGAAGTCAAAGCCGAGTTTCAGGGTTTTCAGCCTGCGGTTCAGAACACGTCTGTAGCGGCCAGTGTTACCAACACGGTCGAACTCGTTCTTGGGATTGAGCAAAAGGGAGAGGTGGTCGACGTCACGATTCCCGATGGCGGCGATTCGATCCGTTCGGACAGCGCCGTCATCGGTTCGCAGATCACCGGCAAACGTCTCGAGGCGCTGCCCGTCGCCAACAGGTCGTCTTTCGGCGTGCTTGCCACCGATCCATCGGTCTCGACCGACCTTACCGATCCTTTGACAAATGGAAACGGAAACCCGGAAAGTTCGGTAAACGGAACCAGAACGACGAGCCAGGCCATCGTCTTTAACGGCGTAGACGCCACCAATTTTTCAGGAACCGGTTCGCTGACCGAGAACGTATCGCCGAACCCCGAATCGGTCGAAGAGGTCAAGGTTCTATCCAGTTTATACGACGCTTCGCTGGGACGCAGCGGCGGCGGCAATATCCAGGTCGTCACAAAACGCGGCGGACAAACTTTAGCCGGAACCGTTTACGCCTATGCCCAGAACGAAGCCTTTAATTCAAATGATTTCTTTTTCAACCGCGACGGCATAGACCGGCAGAAGGCCCGCCGATTCGAAGCCGGCTTCACGCTCGGCGGACCTATTATAAAAGAAAAGCTTTTCTTTTTCGGAAGTTACCAGCGGACGGACGCAAGCACGGCGTATGTCCCTACGGCACAAAGCTTTGTAGTTTTGCCGGAAGCTCTTGCGTTTATCACCAACCGAGCCGATCCGGAAAACATTCGCCGCGCTTTCCTGCTCAGCACCCAGCGTGGCGGGCAGATCAGTTCTTTCGGAAACTCGTTTACCTTTCAGCCTTTTCCCGGCAATCCGGGCTATTGCGTCAGAATGCTTACGCCCGGCACTTTCGCTGGTGATATAGCCTCAACATGCATAGACCCAAACAGCCCCGGCTTTCGGCTGCTGAGTACCCGGAATCCGGTAACGGGCGATTTTATGATTCCCAGCCTGGTTTCGGGCCGGTATCAGCCCTTGTTCTACGACCAGGAGAATATTCAGTTTTTGCTGAACGGTGTCACGCGAATAACCGATTTCAGCGCGTTTGGACTTCCGAACGGGTTGCCGATCTTGGATCGCGGCGTTCAGGGCCGCGTTCGCGGCGGTTTTCCGTTGGTTCGTTTAAGGAACGTTTCACCGGCGGAGTTCGAACAGGATCAGTTTACCACCAGGCTGGATTACACTCTCTCGCCCGGAAACAGCGAGGGAAAAGGCCTCAATTATCTTGAAGGAACATTTTTCTTTGCGAACTTTCCGGCGACCGACCCTTTTTCGGACGATACGTCGATCTCGCCGACGCCATTGATCCGCGATGACAAAAACAGAACTCTGGCAATTAAAGATACGCATTTTTTCTCGGCCAGTCTCATCAACGAAGTGCGCTTCGGGTTTTTTACACTGGACAATTCCCGAAAGCTCGACGAACGATTTCTCGGTGATGGATTGACGAATGCCGATTTAGGAATTAACAATCCGGCAGTTGCCTTCGAACCCGGAGCGCCGACACAAAGGGCTGCCAGATTCGTAGGAAGGTCGAACCTGTCCGATTTCTCGCTCAACGCTCCGAACGATGTTTACAACCGCCGAAATCAAATAACCCTTACTTTCGCCGACAACATCACTTACAACCGCGGCAACCATGCATTCAAGTTCGGAATCGAGCACAAGCGAAACTTTTACGACACCAGCCTTCCCGAAGAACAGGGAATAGAGTTCGAAGGGCTTTCGAACTTTACCGAACTACTAACCGGATTTATTCCCGAGGCGGATGTTTCATTCGGTATCACCGACAAGCAATTCCGTTTTAACGACCTTAGCTTTTACGCTTCCGATGACTGGAAAATTCGCGAAGGACTGACGTTGAACATGGGCGTCCGCTGGGATTGGTTTGGGTGGCCGATAGAAAAGAACGGACGGTTCTCCAACTTCGATTTCACGCGGATAACTAATCCGAACGACATTACGCCGGGTTTTATTCTTCCAAGCAATGTACAGCCGACGGGTTTCAACGCAATCGACGCGAGCTTGTCGTCGATTGCCAGCGCCGGCAGCAAACACACGTTGAACGGCCACGACCTTAATAATTTTGCGCCGCGAGTCGGCTTGGCATGGAAACCATTTAAGAATCTGCCGACAACGTTTCGTGCCGGTTATGGAATATTTTACGACCGTCCCTCTGCCGCTTTCATAAACACGATTTACAGCAACTACCCGTTTTTCAGGGAAATTGAAATAAAAACGGAATTTTCACCCGCTACCGTTCAGGGAACCACGGCGTTCAACCAACAGAATACTAATTTGCCATTCAGCTCATACTTTCCGTTTGCCGTGGCCGGGCGTAATGCTGACCGTTTTACGCCGTACGTGCTGGTTGACAGGTCGCCCGGAGCAGACCCGATTGCGGGCGTTGAACCGCTTGAATACAGAGCGATCGACCGCGATCTAAAGACGCCGTTGATTCAGCAATGGAACATCGGGATTCAGCATGATCTGGGAGAAAACTGGATCATCGAAACAAGATACGTCGGTACAAAAGGTCAGGGATTGCTTCTCGCCGTGGGCTTTAATCAGCCTTACGATCTGAACGACGCAAATACCCCCGACTACATCTATGGCCGCTTAAACGCCGCCTGCGCCTTGCTTCCGGGCTGTTTCGTCCCGGCAAATGCACCGGGCGTCAGCCAACGCGACCGCGGGGCGAGCAGGTCCCCGAACGATATCAGAGCCTTCGGTTCATGTAACGGAGTGTTTGCCAACACGCCGGGTTATGCATCATGCAGAAACGGAGCAGGCGGGATCGATCTAAATGGAAGCAGCGCGGTATTCGATTTTGTAAACGCTTTGATCGCGGCGGAGGTTCGTGTTCCATATCTGGGATTTGACCCGACGGATGCCGTCATTCTCCAGTCCCGCGGTTATTCCAATTACCATTCCGGCCAGCTTACTGTTACGCGACGGTTCGCTAAAGGTATCGGATTCAGCACGTCTTACACATTTTCCAAGTCTATTGACATAGGCTCCACCGATCCGGGAAGTACTGCGGCGTCAGGCAGGCCGGACACGCCGAATCTTGGCCTAGTCGTGCAGGGAGATCAACGGGATCTGAATTCTAACCGGGCGGTTTCCGATTTCGACCGTCCGCACCGTCTCAGCGGTACATTTGTTTGGGAAATCCCGACATTCGGACTGAAAAATAAGTGGCTGAAAGGCTGGCAGCTCTCTGGTTTCGGCCAATGGCAATCGGGAACGCCTTTTTCGATCTTTGCCACGAGCGCCGGATTCGAGGTTCTGCGTACAAGCGGCGACATCGAATCGCAGTTCCGGGGCATTTTCCTTGAAGGAACTGAACGCAATGCGCCTATTGGAGCTTTAAATATTCTGGGAAGGATCTTCAACGTAGGCGGCGCGAGCGGAACGATATTCAATGCGGCATTTGGACGGCC
>JBQTJB010000254.1:0-19785 GCA_052387555.1 Blastocatellia bacterium
GCAGATGGTTTTGCAAAATGCAATACTAACAGGACCAGTATATTCGATTTTTTCGGACTTTAGCGTTGGCATCGAATTTGCGATGACTCTGCCGTAAACGATCTGCGGTGATAAGGAGTCATTATGCGGTCCTGGATTGGAAAGTCAGTTATTTTTATCGGAATTGTTCATTCGGTGTTCGGTTTTGTCGTATTTCGCTCGACTCTCGCCGACCTTGTCAACGAGGGTTTGGTAAATACAGTAAACGGTCAGCCGGAGCGCGAGTTTGCCTTTTGGTTTCTTTTCTTTGGTTTTATGGCGATAATCGCGGGATCGCTGATTGATTGGTGCGAGAAAACCTTTGGAGCGCTTCCCGGATTTCTCGGATGGTCATTGCTGACGTTGACGGCTGCTCTTGTAATTTTAATGCCGATTTCCGGAGGTTGGTTTTTGTTTATTCCCGCAGTCGGCGCGATACTGCGATTTCACCGGTCGGCTATTCCGCCGATGAAAACTTCATGACCTCTTTTTTTCAGAAGTTGAGCACAACGCTCGAAATGATAAAGTTCGAGCATACGCTGTTCGCATTGCCGTTCGCTTTTCTGGGAGCAGTGATGGCGGCGGACGGTTTGCCTGCGTGGCCGCAGATTCTGTGGATCACACTGGCGATGGTCGGTGCACGCTCGGCTGCGATGACCTTCAATCGTATTGTTGACCGCGAAATTGACGCAGAAAATCCGCGCACTGCAAATCGCGAACTTCCAAGCGGTAAACTTAGCGTCGGATTTGCCTGGGCATTTCTTTTCGTCTCGATAGGTGTTTTTCTGCTGGCGTCCTATTCGCTGAATTGGCTGACGTTCGCGCTTTCGCCGATCGCTCTCCTGAGCATTCTCGGTTACTCATACGCAAAGCGATATACTTCGTTCGCTCATTTGATATTGGGTTGGGCGTTGGCGATCTCTCCGGCCGCAGCGTGGATCGCGGTTCGCGGCGCGATCGATTCCGAGGTGCCGTTACTTTTGTCTCTATTGGTTTTAATGTGGACGGCTGGTTTCGATGTAATGTACGCCTGTCAGGATTATGAATTCGACAGGAAAGTCGGTTTGCGTTCGATCCCGGCCAGATTCGGCATTGCCCGCAGCTTATGGATCGCCCGCCTTTTTCATTTTCAGGCATTCATTGTAATGTTACTTCTCTATCTCATTACCGGCCTCGGCTGGCTGGCTCTTGCTGGGGTCATTTTGGTCGGATTACTGCTCATTTACCAGCACACGTTGGTAAAAGCGAACAACCTTTCAAAGATGAACGCCGCATTCTTTACGACCAATGCTTTCGTCAGCATCATCCTGTTCTTAACGTTTGGCGGTGCGGTTTTTCTTGCTAAGATGTAATGGGAGGCATTTATGATCTCAACGACTACCATTCAAAAGCTTGAGGTTTGGGGCTATCCGGGAATGGAGGTAGACCTCGGTCCTGTTCGCACTTTCTCAGATGAGGAGTTTCTGGAATTTTGCCGCCGAAACCCCGACGCGCGAATCGAGCGTGAAAGCGACGGAGAAATAATTCTTATGGCTCCAACCTATACTGAAACGGGTGCAATGAACTTTGATCTATCGTTACTTTTAGGCATTTGGGCAAAAAAGAACGGTATGGGGCGTGCTTTCGAATCTTCGACAGGCTTCACGCTTCCGAATGGAGCGCTGCGTTCACCCGATGCGAGTTGGATCAGCTTTAAGCGTTGGAACGCCTTGTCGGACAAAGAAAGGACGGGATTCGCAAACATCTGCCCTGATTTCGTGGTCGAGCTCCGCTCTATGAGTGATAACCTCGCCAAAGTCCGTGCCAAAATGGACGAATATATCGAAAACGGTGCTCTGTTAGGATGGCTGGTCGACCCGATTGAACGCAAGGTTTATATATATCGGCCTAATCTCGAGGTCGAAATTCTGGATGATCCGAAAACGATCTCTGGCGGCAATGTGTTAAACGGGTTCGAGATGACCCTGAATGAAGTTTGGGGCTAGTTATCCGTCGCTTACTTATATGCTGGCTATCGCGGTGTCCGCGATAGCTTTTTTCATGCAAACGCTGCTTGTTACCTCAGCATACTGGCCATAGTTCGGGATCACTATGTAACCGGATCTTTCATAAAGAGCAATCGCTTCGGGCTGTTTGAATCCTGTTTCAAGGATGCATTCGGCGAAACCGAGTTCCGTGGCCCATTTTTCTAATTCCGAGAGAATCGCCGAACCGATTCGAAGCCCGCGTTTTTCCGGATGAACAAACATCCGCTTGATTTCGACAATATCACCGGAGTATCTCTTTATCGCTCCGCAGCCGACCGGTTCTTTTTCCAAGTACGCGACGACGACTCCACTCAAGCCTTGCGGTTTATTGAACTGAGCGTAAAACGTGTGGTCGTCGCCGTCACGAACGCGAAGCTCGGCATCCAGCAGCTCCACCAGCTTAAGAAAATCGGCATTTTCGGAATCCGTTCGAATTAATTCGACCATTTTTATTTAGTGGGAGTATTTTTGTAAATCACGCCGCCTTTCATCACAAAACTTATCTTTTCAAGTATTCCGACGTTCGCCAGCGGATCGCCCTCGACCGCAATTATGTCCGCATATTTCCCGACGGTAATGGAGCCTATCTTGTCACTCCAACCGAAGAGATCGGCATTACTGACCGTAGCGGCCTGTATCGCGCCCATCGGCGTCATTCCCCATTCGACCATTTTTGCGAATTGCTTGGCATTCCAACCGTGAGGGTAAACGCCTGCGTCGGTGCCATATGCGATCTTCACGCCCGCACGTACCGCCTTCTGAAAATTCTCACGCTGTACGCGGCCGACAAGTTTTTCCTTTTCGATAATCTTTTGCGGCGTGCCGAACTTGGCAAACTCCGCCAGTATGTAGTCGTCATTGTAAATATCGGCTGAAAGATACGTGCCGCGCTCTTTCATCAAGCGAATGCCTTCCTCGTCGAGAAAGCTGCCGTGCTCGATCGAATCTACGCCTGCTTTGACGGCCATCTTGATTCCTTCGGCACCGTGCGCGTGAGCGCAAACTTTTACGCCGTGCAATTTCGCTTCGGCGACGATGGCGTCCATTTCTTCCTGCGAGTATTGCGGAGCTCCGACACTCGCTTCTTCGCTAAGTACACCGGCCGTTGCTCCAAATTTGATCACCTCGGCTCCGTTCTTGATGAGATAACGAACTTTCTTTCTGACTTCATCCACGCCATCCGCGATGCCAGACATTTCCGAAGGAGTTTTGTCTCCGAGCCACGCCGAAAAACCGATCAGGTCGCCGTGGCTCCCGGTCGAGCCGATATAGAACGTAGCCGGAATAATCCGTGGCCCGACGACCTCGCCGCGGTTGATCGCATTTCTCAAAGCCACGTCAATAAAAGGCCCGGCGCCGACATTTCGCACGGTGGTAAATCCGGCTTCGAGCGTGCGTTTGGCATAAATATGCGCCGTCACGGCTTCGTCAATGAAAGATCGGCGGAATAATGATTCGTAATAATCGCCGCCGGCTTGTCCGGTGATGTGTACGTGCGAATCGGTAAAGCCCGGCATCACTGTCATCCGCGAAAGGTCGATCACCTCGGCACCTGCCGGAACGGAAAGGTTGGCCCCGACGGCTTTGATCGTTTCGCCTTCGACGATGATGGTTTGGTTTTCAAGAACGCGGCCATTCACAGTGTCGATCAAACGCCCCGCTTTTATCACAGTTACGCCTTTGGCCTGTGCCATGAGTTGAACGACAGCCATAGTGAAAATCGCGGCAAAGAATATTGTCTTCGTTGGAATTTTCATATTTTTGAACTAGATGCTTGTGCTTTAGGTTACGAAAAAAGCGGCGTTGCTCTGTCCGACGTAGAATTCAAAGTTTTCGGAACAGCAATGTCGGTTCCAATTTTCTTATTAAGTTTTTCAATGAAATAAGCCGAAAGCAGCGGAGACTCTTTTTCGATGTTTTGATGTACAAAAAAGTAAAGCTCGCGAAGCCCTGGCTTTTTCCACACGGCGATGCGCTCGATCCATTCATCCAATCGGTCGTAGTCAGACAAATGATTTGCGCCGACCCAGCGAATAAAAGCAGTCGGTGTCGTCAGTCGCATGTGCATCAGGTCGCGGCGGCCGGCCGTATCGACCAGAACATTCGTAATTTTATTGCTTTCGAGAAGATCGTAAAGTTCGGAGGAGACCACCTTATCGTTGTACCAATCCGTATGCCTAAATTCCATCGCCAGCGGAATGTCATACTTCCAGTTTTCAGCAAACGCCCTGACACGGTCGAAATCCTTAGGAGAGAAATTGTTGTGCATTTGCAGGAACGGCATCCCAAGTTTTTCACGCAAATGAGACATGTTGTTGACATTGTTTTCAACAACTTCTTCCACGTCCTTCAACCTGCGGAAATGCGAGATCGTCTGCTCCAGTTTTGGGAAAAACTTGAAACCATCTGGCACGGTCTTGTGCCATTTCTCAAATTGACTTGTGGGAAACAGCCTGTAAAACGTGGCGTTTAGCTCAATGCAATTAAACTGCGTCGAATAATACCCCAGCTCGTCCTTAACGCCCTTCGGATAAAAACCCTTGAGATCGGTCTTGTTCCACTTGGCACAGCCTACATAGACATCAAGGCTTTTGGCTTTCGACTTTGCCAATACGGCTTTCGTGTCTTTGTGGTCAGCGGGAATGGTAAAATCGACCTCTTCAGGGTTTTCTACTTGTCCAAATTTCATCTTATGTTTAGTTGACTGGTTCTATTTGCTAGAATCGTAGCATAAGAGTATGCAGTTTTCATTAGCGGTGAATGAAGGTTAAAGAGGTCATAAAGATTATCGAGAAAGATGGTTGGTTTCTGGTCAGGGTGCGAGGCAGCCATCGCCAGTTTCATCACTCAAACAAACTTGGAACTGTAACGGTGTCGGGGAAAGAAAGCGTTGATATGCCCGTTGGCACTTTAAACAGTGTTCTAAAACAGGCGGGGCTAAAGAAATAGTGAGAGTGTTTATGCGATATATGGTTGTGATCGAAAAAGGCGAAACAAGTTACGGGGCATACGTCCCCGATCTTCCGGGCTGTGTTGCGGTCGGCGAAACTGAGGAAGAGGTCAAACAGCTTATCCAGGAAGCAATTGAATTTCATTTAGAGGATTTGAATGCAAGTGGAACAACGATTCCGCCGGCCTTATCGACTAGCGATTTTGTTGAAGTTGCGAGTTTGTAGCTTTTGTCTAAGTGGTAATGAATATGAATCAAGTGGCCTATGCAATTATGGTTCTTGTATTGGTCGTTTGCACCCACGCACAAACGTCCCAATTCCCTAATGAGCTTACAGGCTATCAGCTCTTTGGTAACGGCAAACTTAAAACTGTCGGATTTGAGACTACAAAAAACCAAGATATTGAAAAATTGTTTGGCGATGATTGCGAGAAAGGGTGCGACTTTGATGAAAGATTTTCAATCAAATTTGACTACCTAGATCTCGGAGACTGTATGACCACCCAAAAGGTCAGAGATCGAGTCCAATGTCCACTTGATCGGTATATCGGAACGATTGAGAGTATTTCACTAATACCGAAAAAGGAAATTATCTTTCATCCGGTATCCACAAATCCATTCACCAACCGCTCCAGCGGGGGAATTTTTGCAAAAGATGGTTCTTCACAGGTTTTCTATGAATCGTTTGGCGATGAGTTCGGGCTTAAATATTCATTTCGCCGTGAAAGCTCCAAAACTACATTTCCGGGGCCTGAATATATGGAAGGCATGCTTTACTCCATCGAATACGTCCTTTCAGATCAACGAATAGAAAAGATCTTTCAGGCGCCATTCAAACCTGTCAAATAAATATGCAGTTTTCATTTGATCCAAATTTAAGAGAGATCGCCGAAAAGGTCGAGGACGGCGAGCGGTTGACGTTCGAGGAAGGGTTGGCCCTTTATCAGACCGACGACCTCAACGCGCTTGGCAAATTGGCGGACACGGTTCGCCGCCGAAAACATGGTTTAACGACCTATTACAACGTCAATCGGCATTTTAATCACACGAATATCTGCGTCGCGGATTGCAAGTTTTGCGGTTTTTATCGTCGGGCTCGGGCTGAGGATGCCTACACTCACTCGGTCGCGGAGGCTCTGGACATCGCCCGGGCCGCCGTCGGCGAAGGCGCGACGGAATTGCACATCGTTGGAGGGTTGAACACCAAGCTTCCATTCTCGTATTATACCGATCTTTTCTCGTCGTTAAAGCGCGAGTTTCCGCGGCTGCATCTCAAAGCCCTGACAATGGTCGAGCTTGATTTTATGGCGCGGTTTTACAAGATGTCGGACGAAGACTTGATCGAGAAACTGCATGCGGCGGGGATGGATTCGTGTCCCGGCGGCGGAGCCGAGATCTTTGCCGAGCCGACGCGTTCGCGGATCTGCGACCACAAATGCGACGGCAACCGCTGGCTCGAGCTTGCCGGCAAGGTTCACAATGCTGGCCTCAAGACCAACGCGACGATGCTCTACGGCCACATCGAGACAACGGAAGACCGCATCAACCACCTCGCCCGCCTCCGCGAACAGCAGGACAGGACCGGCGGCTTCCAGTGCTTCATCCCCCTCGCTTTCTATCCGCCGGGCACCGCGCTCTCAAGCTTGCCCGGCCCCGACGCGATCGACAATCTCAAGACCATCGCCGTCTCCCGACTGATGCTCGACAACTTCGACCACATCAAGGCCTACTGGGTCATGCTCGGCAAAGCCACCGCCCAAACCGCCCTCCACTTCGGCGCCAACGACCTCGACGGCACCATCACCGACGGCGGCGAACTAACCCACAGCTACTCGGTCGAATCGAACAACGAAGTAAAAATGACCAAGCAAGAGATCATCGAAATGATCCACCGCGCCGGCTTCGAGGCTGTGGAAAGAGATACGGTGTATAATCGAGTTGAAAGTGTTGGAGTTTGAACAATGAACATAGCAGTTGCGGACACAGTGCTTCCCGTGCCTTTTACGGCAGACACGCGATCTGTCCGTCTTCATTTCGATTTTGAAGATACTCGCCGAAAGGTAACACCGGACGAGTTTTGGGAGTTCTGCGCCAAGAACCGAAAACTACGTGCTGAGCTAACAAAAGACGGAGACGTAATAATTATGGCGCCCACAGGTTTTGAATCGAGCGAAGAAAATGCAGAATTGGTTCTTCAATTAGCGATTTGGGCAAAGAAAGATGGGACGGGGAAAGTTACGGAATCTAATGGTGCCTATGTCTTGCCAAACGGCGCGACAAAGGCTCCTGACGCCGCGTGGATTCGGAAAGAGCGACTCGAACAATTTTCGGCTGAAGAGAGAAAGAAATTCCTGCCAGTCGCTCCTGATTTTGTAGTTGAAATACGTTCCGAATCAGATACGCTAAACGATCTCCAGGAAAAGATGGAGGAATGGATCGAAAACGGCGTCCTTCTCGCTTGGCTCATTGACACAAAAACCAAACAAGTTCACATTTATCGCCCTAATAATTTGGCGGAGGTTTTAGATAACCCGTACAAAGTATCTGCCGACGACGTACTGCCGGGATTTGAACTCGACGTTACCGAGATCTGGTAAGACCGGCGGCGGCGAACTCACCCACGCCTACGCCGCCGAAGGCTAAGTAAAAATGAACATAGCCGAGATAATCACGATGATCCACCGCTCCGGTTTCGAGTCCGTGGAAAGGGATACTGTATATAATCGTGTCGGAACGATTGTTGCTTAGAAGTAAATCGTTTGGATAACCGCTTAGCCCTAGTTATGGAAGCGTCTTTCAACAACGTTCATCCATGATCGAGATATAGCATGCGGATAACTCTAGATCGTCGCGCGTTCGTTCGTTCACTGGCAGTATTTGCTTGCTCGCATCCGCTTGCGGTGGCCGTTCTGCCGCAACAACCCATTAAACGAATCGGCTTTCTTATCGGAGATGCACCGACGCTGATTTCGGCGTTCGAGCAAGAGTTGCAACGGCTACGTTACCTGCCGGGAAAGAATATTGTCATCGAGAAACGAATATCACGGCCCAACACCTCGGATCTCAATGACCACGCGGCCGAACTTTCGAAAATGGTCCTAGATCTTGTGATGGCGGCCGCATTGCCGCAGGCTATCGCAATGCGGAGGGCCAACTCCAACATGCCGATGGTCATCGGGACTTGTCCGGGAATGGTCAGCAACGGGTTCGCGAAAAGCCTGAAACGACCTGGCGGTATTTATACCGGCATGGATGAATTGCCAGCAGGCGTAACTGCAAGACGGCTTCGTCTGTTGAAAACTGCGGCGCCTAATATAAAGCGAATCGCCCTACTTTCGACGACCCCGGGCGTTGGCGGCCATGAGATGCAGGTAGCGGATGCTGAACACGCCGCTCGCTCCCTAAAAGTAACCGTTAGACCTTATAAAGCAACTTCACGGGCCGAACTCGAAACAGCGTTAGCGGCAGCAATGGAAGATGGCATGGAAGGATTCGTAAATTTCCAGGGCGGGCTGTCTCTCACACACCGGGAAATGATAGTGACCTTCGCTGCGAAACACCGACTTCCGGCGATCTATCAATCACAGTTCTTTGTAGATGTGGGAGGACTGATGTCGTGGGCACCAGACCAGGAGGAACAATTCCGAATGGCTGCGAGATACGTGGCGAAAATACTACGCGGCGCCAAGCCAGGAGACCTGCCCGTGCATTTTCCCGAGCGCTACTACCTGACGATAGATAGGAATGCGGCCAAGCAGATGGGACTAAAGTTGCCAAACTCATTGCTGAAGAAGGCAGACAAATTGATTGGCTGATGCTCTACAACTTCGACCATATCAAAGCCTACTTGGTCATGCTCGGCAAAGCGACCGCCGAGACCGCCCTCCACCTCGGGGCCAACGACCTCGACGGCACCATCACCGACGGCGGCGAGCTCACCCACAGCTACTCCGTCGAATCGAATAATGAGGTGAAGATGACCAAGCAGGAGATCATCGAAATGATCGAACGCGCCGGCTTCGAGGCTGTGGAAAGAGATACGGTGTATAATCGGGTAGCAACTGTCTAAGGAGATAAGGCATGAAACCATTAGCAAGAATCACATTTGATCCAAAGGTTATGGGCGGCAAACCGTGTATACGTGGCCTGCGCGTGACGGTAGGCACGATCGTTGGGCTGGTAGCGTCGGGCCATTCTTTCGCCGACATTCTGAAAGCCTATCCATATCTTGAGGAAGGTGATCTGAGCGAAGCTCTGGCGTATGCCGCATGGCGCGTTGAAGAGATCGAACTACCGCTTGCCGCTGCATGAAGATCCTGATCGACATGAACCTGTCGCCGGATTGGACAGCCACATTTACGGCTGCTGGTATCGAATCGGTTCATTGGTCAACCATTGGCGACCCGCGAGCCGAAGATAACGCAATAGTCGAATACGCACGAATAAACGGTTACATCATTTTCACCCATGATCTCGATTTTGGAACGATCTTAGCATTGACTCATGCCGCTGGTCCGAGCGTCATTCAGGTTCGAACTCAGGATATAATGCCGGCTGGTATCGACCCGATACTTATTTCGGTCATTCGTGAAAATCAGTCCGCTCTCGATCAAGGAGCATTGATCGTTGTAGACGAGGCCCGGGCAAGAATACGGATCTTGCCGCTCGAAAGAGGTTAGCCAAGCCAAGTCAAAATGACCAGGCAGGAGATCATCGAGATGATCCAGCGTGCCGGTTTCGACCCCGTCGAACGCGACACCGTCTACAACCGCGTCGCAGCCGCAAAGTGAGGCGAACAAAGTTCTTAGGAATTATGTTAATATAAGAACATGACACAGAATTTTAACGCGGTGATCTTCAAAGAAGGCGAATGGTATGTTGCCCAATGTCTGGACGTTGACGTGGCTTCACAAGGCAAAACCGAAGATGAAGCCATGAAAAATCTGAATGACGCTCTATTACTGCATTTTACTCCGCCAGTGGCTACTTTGCTGCCGAATGTCCGCCATTTTGAATTAGAGATCGCTTCGTGAAACCAGTCCGTTATCGCGAAGTCAGACGCAAACTTCTGAAAGCGGGCTTCTATGAGGTTGCGCAAACCGGAAGCCATGTTAAATTCGCGAAGACCGTAGCAAATGGCCTGATAACGACAACAGTTCCAAAGCATAGAGAAGTGGCCAGCGGAACACTTCGAAGCATTCTGCGGCAGGCACATCTGACAGAATCCGAATTTGAAAAACTATAAGTTGCCGGTATATCTCCACTTCAGCGCCAATGCGGCTAGTTGGCACCATCACCGACGGCGGCGAACTGATCCACACCTACTCCACCGAAGGCGAAGTAAAAATGACCAAGCAAGAGATCATCGAAATGATCGAACGCGCCGGCTTCGAGGCTGTGGAAAGAGATACGGTGTATAATCGGGTAGAAAAAGTGGTCGCTTGAACCGTTACAAAAATCATTGTTGGTTCATTATAAATTTGTTACCTTGAAGATATGAGCACAAGCGCCGACAGGATCACGATCGACGAAGACGTTTGCAATGGCAAGCCGACGATCCGCGGAAAGAGAATAACGGTGCAAACTGTTCTCGAATTTCTCGGAGCCGGCGAAACCGTTGACGAAATTCTCTACCAATATCCGTCGCTTGAGAAAGAAGATATCGCCGCATGCCTTCAATTTGCGAGTTCGCTAATGGATAGGAATTTCGTAATAAGATCGGTTTAGAGCAATGGCGAAATTTTGATCGATGTAAATCTGCCTTACCACTTTTCGCTGTGGAAAGGTGACGACTACATTCATTAAAAAGATTTGGATGATGAATGGACTGACACTCAGATATGGGATTACGCTAAAAGGAACGAACTAACGATTGTTTCGAAAGACAGCGATTTTTCCAATCGAGTTATCTTTAATCTTCCTCCGCCAAAAGTCATCCATATTCGTCTGGGCAACCTGAAAATGCGAGACTTCTTCGGCGCAATAAATTCTGTCTGGGATGAAGTGCTCGATCTTAACCAAGGGCACAAACTTGTCACCGTTTTCAGGGACCGTATCGAAGCAATTGAATAGCCAAAATTCTACCGATTAAGATGATCCACGCCGGCGAAGTAAAAATGACCAAGCACGAGATCATCGTGGGTGACCAGCGTGCCGGCTTCGAAGCCATCGAACGCGATACCGTCTACAACCGCGTGGAGAAGGTTGGTGTATGAAGTTACGAATCGCGAACGTAATTGCAGTCGCCGTGATTTGTTCGTTCTCTAGCTTCGTCCAACAAGCGTATGGTCAGAAGTGTGACGTTGATTCTGGGTTTCGCGGCTCACGCTATTCAATCGATCGATACAAGAATCGATCCTTGATAAAGGGTATTGCGAGTCTTAGTGAAATTCCGATGCCCGCGCGTGGAAAGCTCATTGAGCATCTCCGATCCAAGCTCGGCGACCGATTCTTCAAGAGGTTAAAATTCGACGGCGGCGAGTGGGTTGACCTCGCAACGTTGAAACTCCAATCACCGAAAGATTATGAGTGGAACTCACCAATGGGGGCGTATGATCTTGTCTTCAGGTTTTCCGATACCCAGAAAGGCCTCAAGTATTTTTATTCAAAACTTGTTCTGGACGACGACGGTTCAATTAGGGAAGACATCGGTTTGCCCGACATCGGAGCGCATGCAGAGAAGGCCCAAATAATCTCCTGTAGGCGAGCAATTGAGATCGCCGTAGCCAACGGCTTCCCACGGAGGTCGGTTAGTGTGAGGTTCGAATACGACTCCGACGAGAATGCGTTCGTTTGGATCGTCACCGATTCAAGAGGTACCACGCCAGACGAGGGGTTAATGGGATTCGTGGGCCAGGGCACCTACAAAACAGCGTTCATTAATGCAGGAACCGGCAAACTTATTCGCATTGCCAAGGAGACTATCGGCGTCTGACGGTTGTAAGAACCTCCACGATCGGACACGAAACCCTCCCGCTCTCTCACGAACCCCTGTAAATCGCTCCCGAACCCCTGCAACTTCCTCACGAAGGCCTTCCACCTCTTGACGAAGCGGGTACAATAGCTCACGAAGGCCATTCAAAGGCTCCCGAAGGCCTAACAATGGCGCACGAAGCGGCGAAAGTTCCTCCCGAAGACCTGAAACCGCATCTCGAAGGGATCGCAGGATGTCCCGAACCCCTGCAACTCGCTCACGAATCCCTGCAAATCTCTCCCGAAGCGTTTAAATAGCCTCGCGAAGCCTTACCTATCGCTCCCGAAGCGGTGCAGGTGCCTCACGAAGCGGTGCAATCTTGGGCTTGCCCCAACGCAGTGCGGTCAGGCTTGCCTGACCGGGCGATTTGCCCCAAAATCTTCGGAGGAGGCTGTGCCTCCGACAGATGTTCCGAATTTCAAAAGATTACCCGGCGTTTTATCTAACAGCGGTTACCAAGGATCGCCTGCCGATCTTTCGCACGGATGCGCTTGCTCAGATCCTGTGCAGTGCCCTCGACGAGGCACGGCGTTCGGGCAAGTTTCTTATCTTTTCCTTCGTGATAATGCTCGATCATTTCCATCTGGTCACGGACAGCAAGATAGATTCAAAAGATATTCTCCGCTTCGTCAAAGGCATCGCCAGCCGACGGATCATCGACCATCTAAAAGAAAACAACCACGCTGATTCGCTAGAAAAGCTGCGGATCGCGCGTCGCAGCGACGGTTCCGAATTTATGGTTTGGCAGCGACACCCGAATACACGCCTTCTTTGGAGCGAGCAAATGCTCTGGCAGCGGATCCAATACACGCATCTGAATCCCGTCCGAGCGGGTTTTGTTGATCATCCCAATGATTGGAGATGGTCGAGTGCGCGGATCTGGCATGGACAACGTTCCGATGAGGAGCCGCTTGAGATGGATAAGGATAAGATCGAGCGGCAGCGTTGAAGAATGGGAGGCGCAGCCTCCTCCGGTGTTTTGTGCGTGGCGCCGCGGTCAGGCGAGCCTTACTGCACTGCATTGCGGCGAGCCGTTAAGAATTCAAAAACGGCTCGCAAGCGGAAGAATTAATCGAAATACATATGAACGATACAGCCATCTTGATCTCCGCGTTAGAGACGGCGCCGGGCGTGATCATTCCCCTCATCCGCGAAGTGCCGCCGCAGATATTGAAGCGTCGTCCGAGTCCGGGAACGTGGTCGGCTTACGAGAATGCGATTCATCTGTCGCAGTCGGATGCGGCGTTTCGCACACGGCTTGAGTTGATCTTGTCCACGCCGGAACCGTTCATTAAAGCGATAGAGAATTCTGCTGAGGACGAAGCTGGCGCGATGCTTGAGGTCGATCTCGATGAGAGTCTCGACAGATACGTCCGCGAGCGGGACGCTCTCGTTGAAAGGTTAAAGCAGCTATCGCACGATGAGTGGCAGAAAACCGCCGTGCACGAGGCGTTTGATCATTATTCGGTGTTCATCATGTTCCGGCACCTTTTTGTCCACGAGATGCTCCACGCTTACCGGATCGAACAGTTGTTGCTCAAGAATGAGTGGGAACTTCTTCCGGCCTAAGTAATAAATCACATTATACGAAACCGTTCGGTTGCACTTGACATATGCAACTGAATGGTTGCATACTGCTGTTCGTTGATATGAAACGAGACATTTTTCAGGCCATAGCTGATCCGACGCGGCGGGCGATCATTGCTTTGATAGCGATACAGGCAATGACGCCGAATGCTATTGCGGAGCATTTTGACACCAGCCGGCAGGCGGTTTCTAAACATCTGCGTATTCTAGCCGAGTGCGAGCTTATCAAACAAGAACAAAAAGGGCGGGAGATCTATTACCTGCTCGAAATAGACAAAATGAAAGAGATCGACGAATGGTTAGAGCAATACAGAAAGATCTGGGAGACGCGGTACGAGCAGCTTGATACGCTGCTGGCCGAGCTAAAGCAACAAAACAAACAGGAGAAAAAGAAATGAAGCCAGCAGAAGCAAGCTTGCCGTCCGATACCGAGGTGTTAGTAAAACGAAGCTTTGATGCTCCTGCCACTTTGGTGTGGCGGGCCTACGTGGAAGCCGACCTGATGCGTCGTTGGTGCACGGGGACGCCTGGCTGGTCGATGCCTGTCTGCGAGATGGATATGCGCGTCGGAGGTAAGTATCAATGGCGTTGGCGCAATGACGAAGACGGCATGGAGTTTGGATTCACCGGCGAGGTTCTCGAGGTCCTGCCGCACGCGAGGATCGTGCATACGCAAGCTTTCGATCCCGGCAATATGGGCGTTTCCATGGGCGGTGAACCGTCGATCATCACCGTGACGTTCGACGAGGCCAACGGTATAACCAACGTGACGACCGCGATCAGATACGCCTCCAAGGCAGACCGCGATGCGGCGTTCGCAACCGGAATGACCGACGGCATGGAGATGAGCTACAAGCGGCTCGACGAAGTGCTGGCGGCAATCTAGAAAAAGAAAGAACAAATAATATGGAAATGGAATTTATTGTAAACAAAGAAACCAAGACGGTTTCGATAACCAAGGAATTTGACGCCGAGCGTGATCTGGTCTGGGACGCATATACGAAGCCGGAACTGCTCGACCAATGGTGGGCACCGAAACCTTTCGCGTCACGGACAAAGGTCATGGATTTCGAGGTCGGCGGTCGTAGATTTTACGCCATGGTCAGCCCCGAAGGTGGCGAACGCTGGGCCGTTCAGAAATATACATCCATTACCCCAAAAACGAACTTCAAGTTCTACAACACCTTTGCCGATGCGGATGAAAATCTCGAATTGCCGGGTTCCGATTGGGACCTGAATTTCAGCGAGCAAAACGGCACGACAACGGTCAGTATTTCTATTTATAACGAATCGCTTGAACGGCTGGAGCGCTTGATCGAAATGGGCTTCAAAGAAGGATTTACGGCGACATTGGGCAGCCTGGAAGAACTACTTGCGAAGTTATCGCGGGCAAAGGAGACAAAACAATGAAAAGGATCATGCATTGGAATCCAAATATGACGGCAACAGCTTTTTTCCTTTCGATGCTCATGACGATGCTCCTTTCGGGTGTCGTATCTGGTCAGCAAAAACAGGACACGGTTTCTGTCCCTGAAAGAGACACATTTATCGCTATTTAATTCGTCCCCTTCAGGGACGGGGCATTTTTGCGATGTGATCGTCGGGTGTTACCCGATGCTATTTAATTCGTCCCCTTCAGGGACGTGGCATTTCACGGCGCTGCATCCGAAGATATTAAATAAATGGTCGCGTTTGGGAAAAGTCTCATATTTTATATGTACATTGGAGTACAAATCAACGAGTATATTACCAGCCAACCCGAGCCAAAGCGGAGCGACATGAAAGAGTTGCACCGCGTCATTTTGGGAGTAAAGCCAAAATGTAAATTATGGTTTCTGGATGGTAAAAACGATGAAGGTAAAACTGTCTCTAATCCTAATATCGGATACGGACTTCAGACGATGAAATATGCCGATGGAACAACCAGGGAGTTTTATCAAATCGGTTTGAGCCCAAACAAAACCGGGATCTCCGTCTATATCCTCGGTATCGAAGATAAGAAATACTTGAGCCTGACTTATGGAAAAGAACTCGGCAAGGCAACCGTGACCGGCTATTGCATACGATTCAAAACTCTGAAAGATATAAACACCGACGTCCTCGAAGCGGCAATTCGATTTGGGTTTGAGAATCGTAAGGTGTGAACGACAATAAGACCATTTAGATTAATGGACAAAACAACTGCATCCGATCTTGTTGAAAATAGATCGATCCAAGCTGAATTGAAAAAGGCGTGGATCGATTCCGAACCTGAGATCTCTGGAGGCCACGAAGAAGGCGGATTTATAGTCACCGATGAAGACGGAGATCTAACGGTTATTCGTTGGGAAAAGGGCTTGCAGAATGAAATTGTTCTGCCCCCGCACAAGAACTGTTTTGTTGACGGAAAGGTTATTGTTGCTTCATTTCACACTCATCCGAACACTGGCAGTGATTTTCAGCAAGAACCGAGTTTGACCGATATTCGCGCGGTTAGCGATGATTTTGACCTGAAGGGTGAATTTTATCTTGGCGAATTGGTAATTTCGGAGCAAAATATATATCTGATCGAGCCTGCGGGGCACTATCATGTAATCGGAGCGACCAAGGTCATTTTAGCGAGGTAAAAGTATGGCGGCAGTTTTAACAAACGAAACCTTAAATGATGAGATCGCTGTTTCGGTGGCTCAGGTTCTGGCGTCGTCAAACCGCAAGGCAAGAGAATTGGGCGTTGATCTCAAAGAGAGTTTGATAACCGTTAGCCAACACTTGGCAAACGGTGTTTGGGGTTGGCGTGTGCATTACGGTAAACGCGACTATGTCGGACGACGCGGCGGCGACCTGATAATTGACGTTGGAGCCGCAGATGCGGATATCCAACTAGTCACACGCGGTCAGTAAAGATTCGAGGCGGCGGATGACACGCCGATGCCCACCTAGAATCGAAACTGATCGCACCTGCCCTGCCCAACATACGCCGCTGGCTCGATCATCGAGTTCTATCGGATCGGTTTGAGCCCAAACAAAACCGGGATCTCGATCTATATCCTCGGTATCAAAGACAAAAAATACCTGGCCGAAACATACGCCAGCCGCCTCGGCAAAGCCACCGTGACCGGCTATTGCATACGATTCAAAACCCTAAAAGATATAAACATCGACGTTCTCGAAGCGGCGATTCGATTTGGGTTTGAGAATACGGATGGAAAGGTCTAGATGATGCCCGATTTCCAGGCGTTTTGCGGGAGGTTATGTTATGGAAGATTTCGTGCCGTTGGCTGTGGCTTACTATATGAACGGCGTTAATTTCAAAATGAGTGCAAAGACTCTCGCGGATGATATCGAAATCGGCGATGACGGTCGTCCTGCTAAAATAACCGCAATTCCACTATATTTCCTCGTAAGTCACGCTGCGGAATTATTCCTAAAGTCAGCCCTATTGAAGCGTGGTTTCGACGAAGCGAAGCTGAAGAAATTTGATTATCGGCACAACTTATCGGCTCTGTTGTCTGAGATCCAAACGAGGGGGCTACCGGTGACTGATAACACCGTCGCCGTTGCGCAAGGCTTGTCAAAGCAGCATCAAGCACACCAATTAAGATATACCGTCTTGGTTGATGATGGCACCAAAACATACTGGCCTCCGTTGCCAATGGTTTTTGCTTCTTTGGACGAACTGTTGTTACTTTGTCGCATTTCGACTCATGGATTCTAGTGCCATCAAGCGACTGTACAGAACAGAATAAAACTATCAGATTCGAGAAGAAAAAGCATGAGAAAAATAATTGCAGCAGAATTCATGACGATCGACGGTGTCATACAGTCGAGCCCGGAGGACGGTTTTAAGTATGAAGGCTGGTTTTTCGGATATACGGACGAGGAAGCCGGGGCCGTGATTACAGGGAGTCGGGTCAGAACCGGGAGCGATAGCGACTGGGTTCTTAGTCCTCGAATACCGAGCAATGTGGAATGACACAGACATCCCTCTTGCAGTTTTCTTCACGTTTCGGTGCTACGGAACCTGGCTGCACGGCGACGAACGCGGTTCTGTGGACCGAGAAAATAACGTCTATCGCTCTCCTAGAATTCCAACAAATACAAATTGGCGAAAACACAATGAAGAACTACTTCTTCATCCGCCGGTTATTCTGAATGCTGCACAACGAGAATCTGTTGAGCGGTCGATCAGAGATACCTGCGAGAAACGCGGTTGGACCCTTTTCGCGATTAATATCAGAACAAACCATATCCATGCGGTCATTTGTATTGGCTCAAAGAAGCCGAAGGACGCCTTGATCGCGTTGAAAGCTAATGCAACACGACAAATGCGTGAGGATCGGCTTTGGCGACACGAACATTCACCGTGGGCAGACAAAGGAAGCAAACGCAATCTCTGGAACGAGAAGAGTGTCTGGGAAGCCTGCAACTATGTTAATAACGAGCAAGGTGACAAATTACCTGACTTCGACTGGTGGTAAAAAGAACCCAGTCGCTATCGCTCCCGGTTCTGACCCGCTTCGCCACATCTCTCATTACCAACCAACCCGAGTGATTGAGGTAATTTTCGAGAATGATTCCGACACAAGTCTACTTTTCACATTGAACGAGGGGTGGCAGATCAGATTTCGAATCCACAACGCCAGTTCTCGCATCGAACCCTCGCTCAAATTCGACGTGAATCTCGTCAGTTCTCCTCATACACTATTTACAAATCATATCTCAGTCAGTGAAATCTAAACACGGTTTTGAAACAACGGAAGAACGCTCAAAGCTAATGTCCCGTATTCGTGGGACAAACACTAAACCGGAAATCGCATTGAGAAAGGCTCTTTGGGCTTTGGGTTATCGATATAGATTGAATGTAGCGAAATTGCGCGGTAAACCTGATATTTTTTTTTAGAAGACATAGGCTTGTGATTTTTGTAGATGGTGAGTTCTGGCACGGATTCGAGTGGAAGAAGAAGAAACGGCGAATTAGGAGTAACCGGGAATATTGGATACCCAAGATCGAACGAAACATCAAACGGGATAAGGAAAACCAAATAAAGCTACAAACCCTCAGATATACCGTTTTGCGTTTTTGGGAACTACAGATCAAGAAGGATTTGAATTCATGCTTACAAATCATTATTTCTAATATCGAACGTCGTTGATAACACCCGAACTGCGGCATTACCAACGACGTTATTTTTCCGGGCCGCAATGGTCTGGCCTCTCCACCCTACACACTCGTTCTCTATTACGGCTTCTTTTTTCTTGTTAGGCCAGACTTCTTCTCAGATTTGCGGACGAAGCCCATTGCTCCGTAGAGCGGGCTGTCGTTGCCGTAGGCTGGATCGCCTGCGACGCCGAGACCAACCTTTGAGCGTTTGTCGTTGAGGGTGACGTATTTGTCGTCTCGCACATCGCGTTCATTTTAACGTCCTGCATGATTTACGAAACCGTTCGGTTGCATTTGACATACGCAACCATTTGATTGCACAATGTTATTCATAGTCATATAGGAGGCGAAATAATGAGAAAAATAATTGCAGCAGAATTCATGACGATCGATGGCGTCATACAGTCCTCTCCCGAGGACGGTTTTAGATATGAAGGCTGGTTTTTCGGATATACGGACGAGGAAGCCGGGGCCGTGATTACAGAGAGTCGGGTCAGAACCGGGAGCGAGAGCGACTGGGTTTTTGATCGATGATTGACAATAGGCCAAAAGCGCCGCGTTGGTAAAAAATTCGACGTTTCACTATGGTGAGTAACCAGCACGGCCGAAGAACCCAGTCGCTATCGCTCCCGGTTCTGACTACTTTCGATGAGTTGGAGCTGATGATAATGCCGATAACGCTCGGTGAGGGAAAACGCCTCTTTCAGGACGGCACGATCCCGGCGTCCTTCAAGGTGACGAGCAGCCTGATCTCGCCAAACGGCAACATCTGCATCACCTACACACGCGACGGCGACGTAAAAACCGGCGCGCCTCAGATAAAAGAGGACTAAAGATTCGGAAGATTCACCACAGAGACACAGAGAGCACAGAGGTTCTTAGGAAAAATTAGTTGGTAAAGTTCCTATTTAGATGTCTTTCTCCGTGCACTCTGTGTTCTCTGTGGCGAGAAAATCCTGAAAGCGTTAAGATACAAACTCAGCAGAAAACTATATGGCAAAGGTAACGGAGATCGGCGGCATATCGCCGTTTTTTATTGTTAAGGTGTATTAGTGACAACTTTATATGACAATCTTAATTGAATAAGGAT
>JBQTJB010000255.1:0-2351 GCA_052387555.1 Blastocatellia bacterium
TGATGGATTTTTTGAATGCAGCCTGCAGCTTGCGGATCTGACCAAAAAGGAGTTGTGGAAACCGCAAAAGCACCGGAGTGTTGATCCCGCGTTTTCGCAAATCGTCGACGATCTCTTTTACGTCTGCTGTGAGGTTTTCATTCTCCGGGGCATAAACGATCAAATTGCCCTTTCGATTTACGCCGAAATATCCGGCTCCCCAGTTATCTATTCCGTAGGTTTCGACAGTCTGTTCGATTATTGAGCTCAATTCGTCATAACTCCAGATTAAGAATCGGACATCTCCAACGTTAACAGCAAAAGTTGAAAGTGTATTAAAAATTTCGAAAAAAATAAACAGTGATTTAAATAACGCAGGTTTGTGCAAAGTGTTTGGGACCAATCGCTCTGGCATATCGCTTGCAACCTACACGGCGTAGGGCATCGGCTCTCTAGTTTGAAAACTTATAAAGCATTGATTTTGTTGATGTTTTAACTAAAGAGTGGCACAAGTTCAGCCATCAATGTCAAAAAATGGTGTCAGAATCTGTCACAAGGAACGAAAAACGCAATTATTTGAAAGAGGTTTGGAAATATGAGCAAGAGAATTGAAAATGGTTTTTCGCTGATCGAGTTACTTCTGGTGGTTACGATCATAGGCATTATAGCGGCTTTGGCCGTTCCCGCACTCCAAAAAGGCCTCAGAGCGGCAGAGAACGGGACGACCTTTGCGACAATGCGCACCATATCCTCGACCCAGATTGGTTTCTATTCGCAGAATAACCGCTTCGGTCGGCTGGCTGAAGTCAATCAGCAGGTCGGTAACGGTATCGGAACCGTTGCCGGAGACAGCCTTATTCGCGGCCGTTTCACATTCAGAATGGCCCCTCTTACACCAACCGACAATGATTTGCGTAACGAATACACCGTAATAGCCGAACGCACGGTTCCCGGCGAGGCAATTTATCGTTACGAATTAAACCAGACAGGCACGATAGTACAGGTTCTTCCATAACCTGTCCCGCGTAAACCCTTCTCCCACACTTTCCTCACTATCCAGGTGAAAAAAATGAATGTTTTTGAAGATCTCATAGAAGAGCTCAAGGACGAGAAATTGCTCGAAGATACAATTCTGGAACTCCAGGCCAAACGAGCCGTCGCCCTAACAGCCGAACCCGCCAAATCTCCGCAAGTCATAACCCAAGCCGCCAGCCCCGAACAGCAACCCGACCAACAAGTGCTTACAAAGCCTTTGGATCAAGCAGAGGTTAGAGAACCAAAAGCAGCTTCGTCTGGAAACGAAGATTATGAGCTTCCGCTGATCGAAAAGTCGGCCGACGGGCGCGAATTCTTCCGCAAACGGGCAATGGAGGAGGTTTCTAGTCTGCAGATGGTCGAACACGTGCTTTCCGGTGTTGAGCGTGAGCACATGAAAATGCCGTCTGCTTCTCACGACGATCTGGAAGTCAAAAAGGCTCTGCATCGTTTTCTTCAGGTAACCGGGGACATAAAGTCGGAAGAACATGCCGACGCTGAATACAAGTTGATGCATGAAACGGAGCGCTGGTGTGCAGCTCTTGCATCACGCGACAGTAATATATCTGTAGCGAACATTCGCCGGTTTTGCGAAAATTCACGTCCGGTGCTTAGCTCACAGGCATTGATAGCCCTGGCCCGTTTTTACCGTAATTCTCCATTCTCTGAGCTCGGCCGGGGTAAATTCGACTTGGTTATTACGAAACTGTTTTCGCGTGAAATGGGCGGACAGAAGCGCAAACTGCTATTTGGCAGGCCGGACATGATCGGCCATATAAATACGCTCTATGCGAATTGGTCGAGCCTCTCTCTTTATGCTTCGGATGACGATGATCCGGTGATCAAGGAAAAAGTAGCAAAGTTTGCTGAGTTTGTACGCGAAGCAGAAAGCGCTCGAACACTGGACGATCTCGTCGCAAAGGATCTTTTCGAAAATATACGCGTTACCAAGGAAAGCCTCGCTGACATGTTTTATGCGCCCGAAATAACCGCGGCCGCAATAGACTGTAATGTTCGGTTGGGCAACAGGTTCGTCGAACTTGTACACCAGGAGCGTGAAAATACAAGCGTCGAGTCGATAGAGGAAAAATACGGTTATACATACGACCAAATAATTTCAAACGCTGCCGGAAAGACGCTTCATCTTGTAGACCTGCTGAAAAGCATACGCGAAGTTGCCGAAGTCGAAGAAGAAGCGGTTGAGGAAGAGATTCACCGCACCCCTCACCGAGTCCCTGTAGTCATTCCCGATCCATATGGCACCCAATCAAGACGGTTTGATGTTTTCGGAGTCAACAAATGGCTGTTGGCGACGACTCTGCTAATTGCCGCAATAA
>JBQTJB010000256.1:0-5849 GCA_052387555.1 Blastocatellia bacterium
CACGAAATTAACAGACGAGCTTCAGGAGAGGAAATTACAGAACAGTAAAAAGGTGCGATCTTATAGGTCCAGTTCCTTGGCTGTGTCGTCGGTGATGTTTAGAATCTAAACGAAAAGCATTAACCGCCGAAACTTGCCGTCTTTCAACAATTGTTCCATGACGGATTTTGCCATGTTCGAGGGAATCGAAAACCCGATGCCGATATTACCGCCGCTGGGGCCGCCGGAAAGTATCTGCGAATTGATACCGATAAGTTCGGCATTCAAATTAACGAGAGCACCACCCGAATTTCCACGATTTATTGGAGCGTCGGTTTGAAGAAAGTCCTCGAAAGAATCGTTGCTGTTGCCGTAACTAAGGCCTGTTCGCCGTCCTTTTGCGGAAATGATCCCGGCCGTCACCGACTGGCCTATACCCAGCGGATTTCCTATTGCTAGAACTATGTCGCCGATGCGGACCGTGTCCGAATTTCCAAGCGTAAGAAATGGCATGTTCTGAGCGTCGATCTTTAATACGGCAAGGTCGCTGGGTTTATCCAGGCCGACCAGCTTGGCGTCGAAAGTCTTATTATCGTCCATCAGAACCGTTATTTTTTCCGCACTGTCGATCACGTGGGCATTGGTCAAAATCGTGCCGTCGGCGCTGACGATAACGCCTGAACCCATGCCGCGTTCGACCGGTGGACGCTGGTTTTGTCTCGGCATTGGGAACTGACGGAAAAACTCATCATCTGATCCCGGAGACTGCTGTGTTGGCTGAGGCCGGTTTTTATGTTCGGCCTCGATGCGAACTACGGCAGCCGAGGTTTTTTCAACTACATCCGCGTAGGATGTACGAACGCCATCGACCACAAGCGGAGCCGGCGGAGCTGTTGGCTGGTTGACCGCTGCCGGAACCTCTTCGCTAAAAAGACCGGTTCTACAACCGGAAAACCCGATTACCGAAAAAAGAGCAATAAAAAATAAAAGTCTATTCTTATACATCGGAATTTCTCCAAACAGATTCTTTATCTGATTCTATCCTAAGCAAGTTGGTTTCAAAAATGACAAGATAATTACGAGCAGCATTGAGCGGAAGTTCGAATATTCTCATACAAAGCTAATTTCGCATGACCTTTGGCGATTCGCCGCGAAAGATGTATGCGAGCGATTTGTAGACGAGCTTTGCGCACAAGAATGCCGGCGAATCGTAGTTTTCAAAATAGGAGTATTCCACCAGATCCATGCCAACCACGCGTTTGCGTTCGGCGAGTCTTCTAATCAAAGCTAGCGTCTCGTACCAACCCAAGCCGCCCGGTTCAGGCGTTCCTGTAGTTGGGACGATGCTTGGGTCTAACCCGTCGATGTCGATCGTCAAATAAACATTCTCGGTCAAAGAATTTATTGCGTCGTCGATCCAGTCCGTGCGTCCTACGATGTCTCTCGCCCAGAATATTTTTGTCGGCAGTCCTTCGGCCAAAGAGCGAGCCTCGTCTCCGGAGATCGAACGTATTCCGACCTGAACCGACGGAATTCGCAAGTCCTTTACAACGCGGGCCATTATCGAAGCGTGCGAATGCGGCGTGCCGTCGTAGGTGTCGCGAAGATCTGCGTGAGCATCTATCTGCAGAACGCTCAGATTGTGGAATTGCTCTGCGTGGGCTTTGATTATCGGGGCAGAAACCGAATGCTCGCCGCCGAGCATGCATAAGAATTTTTTCGATTTGAGCAGACCGTTCGTGTAGTCGTAGAGCGACGACATCATCTCATCGGGCGTGTCTCGCGGCCTGAATTCATCAAGGGTGTGAATGCCGAGCTTGTAAACCTCGGAATCGGTTTCTTCCTCATAAAGCTCCATGTTTCGCGAGGCGTCGACGATAGCCATCGCGCCTGCTCCGGTGCCCGAACCATACGAAACCGTGCCTTCGTAAGACACTGGAAGAACCAGTATTCGGGCAGATTCGAACGATGAAAATTCATCCTCATCGATGCCGCCGAAATTCATAGGAAGGGCTGCTGATTGGGACATATGAATAGTTTTGACTTGCTCTCCACAAAATTCAAGTTGAAGCCGCTTCATTAAGCTGACGCTTGTTTCGTTTCAGCGCCGAGCATCTGTGTTTCCATGAAACATGTTTCTCAAACGATACGAAAATCCGGCAAGCCTTCGAAACATTTGATGTTTCGAGTTGCATCTGTTAGCCGCGTGCGAATAATCCCATCACAGTCGCATTATACGGTGAATCAGGCTCGGCAGAAACAGCAGACGGCACGATATGCAGGAAATGAATGAAATGGAATGAATTTCATGACCACGCCGTAAAGGACGTGGCTATGCAAGAAAGGGGATGTCTGAAAACGAGGCCGATGAGAGCGAAGCAAGAAATCAGGTTTGTTTTATTTCTGTGTTTTTAGTGTTTTTCTGCGTGCTTCGTGGTTTTGCTTGAAAGCCTTAACCACGGAAGACACGGAAAACACAGAACAAATACCTGTTGAACTGACTTTTCGGAAAGCTTCACAAAAAACCCAACATGTCATGATCGTCCTATTCGGCGGCGTCATTTGCGCTATTTTGAATGTGTCGATGTTCGGCCGCAGACCGATGGTTTTGCCGTTTAGTAGGTCTTCGACGGTTAGGATTTGGTTTCAGGCTCTGCTTGTCGGTGTGCGGCGAAGCTCTGCTTCGCCGGCTGGTTCTCTAAAGAATCTTCAAGGCTATGCCTCGGATCGACGGCGGAGCTGCCCGGGTCTTTTCAGCAGCCGACGGAAAAGCGGAGCTTTTTTCGCACATCGAGCGACTAAGCCGCCTTTTTCTCGCCGACCCGCACCATCCCGAACGAATCCTTTAGCCGCAGTTTCATGTGGCCGACGGCGTGGTTCAACCTCGCCGCAGTGCGATGAGGCGAAGCTAAAATCAACTAAAAATGGACAACGGAAATTTTTTCAATTATCCATTGTCCATTTTCCGTTGTACATTTTTTAAGGCACGTCGATCGACATGTCCTTTCCGGCGAAGCTGAAGGTTGGGCGTTTGCGGCCTTTCATGAACTTTGCGGCGGTTTGGGACAGGGCAGTTATTATCATCGGCAATGCGATCGACGGATCGGCCGGCACATAGGCCGTTGTTGCTCCGCGTGAAAGCTTGCCGAAATTATCGGCGTGGTTTTCGCCGTAAGAAGGCGTGCGGATGGCAAGCGGCACAGTATCCGTGGCGATAGAGATAGCATATTTGTGGCCGCGCGGCGTCGTGCGTGAAATATACGAAGTTATCTCGGCCATATTCACCATCTTCTGGCTGGTCGTGCTGCCGAGCGAGATCATTCCGGAATGCCGTGTCTTCTGGGCGATCTGCATTATCTCCATCGTGTCCTGCGTCATGTCGAAAGAGAACTGAGTCTTCTTTTCGAATCTAGCCCGGGCAATGCCGACGGCGAGTTCGGAAGCAAGCATGTCAGGGCAAAAGATCGGAATGCGCGACTTGTAGGACGCGGTCATAATGCCGTCTTCATGGGCGATCTCGGCAAGCTCGCGTCCCATAAGGTGCAAAAACTCGCGTACCGAATATGCTCGGCTGTGTTCGAGTTGGTTGATAACGCTGCCTACCCATTCGTCAGCCTCCTGATACTCTTCCCGATTAGCGAGAATGTCGCCGTGGCGTGTTATATCGGCTGCTTCCAGTTCGTCGTCGGCCATGCTGGGATGGGCCTGAAAGTGATTGCGGCCAAGCGTTTCGTGAATGTCATGAAAAAGCACCGTGCCCGACATCACGATTACGTCAACAAACCGGTTTTTGATGACATAAGCCAATAACCGCCGCATTCCCGAAGTGATCAGGTTTCCCGAACCGCACATATAGATGGTCGAGTTGTCATCGAGCATATCGAGCCAAATGCGGTGTGCTTCGGCCAGTTGCTTGGCGCCGAAGCCGGCTCCTTCCATCTTTTCCAAAAGGCCCGCAACCGATCTGTCCCGGTCGATCGGCACCGACCGCGTCGGGACCGTCAGAAATTTCGAGGCCTTTGATTTCTTTTGAGCTACCATAGTTTCTCCAAAAATATAATATCGATTTATAGGTCAGAACCGCCTGCGTGAGCGGGTGGTCAAATGCTGAAACTTTATCAACGCTGATTTTGTAACAGGCCGCACCACCTGCTCACACAGGCGGGTCTGACTTAACTACCGCCGTTCGGCGTCAGATACGTGTAGGCGTCCGCCTGATTCTCGTAAAACTCGATCACCTGATTTCCGTACTTTGTAGAAAGCTCGCCATCCTTTATCCGTTTCATCACGGCTTTCCGGAACAGATCGTGCAGTTGGTCGGCATCAAAACGCACCAAAGAAAGGGCTTCGCCAAGCGTTGCTCCGTAAATGACCTTTCTAATTATATGTCCGTCCTCGCCAATATAAATGTGAGCTTCGTGCGGCACGCCGAAGAGATTATGGTTGTTTCCCATTACCTCCTGATAAGCACCCACAAGCATCATCGCCAAATAATACGGTTCGTTTTTGACGAGCTTATGCAATTCCAACACGGGTTTTACATCGTGCAGATCCACGAATTTGTCCACAATACCGTCGGAATCGCAGGTAATGTCACATAGCGTAGCATATTCCGTCGGCTTTTTGTTAAGTTTATGTATTGGAACAATTGGAAACAGTTGTTCGAGTGCCCAGTTGTCCGGCATCGAGCGAAAGACCGAAAAATTTGCCAGATATTTCGCGCACATCAGACGGCGAAGATCGTCAAATTCCTCGGCGACGTACTTTTTTTGCTGGGCAAACTGATCCGCTTTTTCGCATACGTCCCAAAATAGAACTTCACCTTTTCCTTTGTCTTCCAGCGAGATAAGGCCGAGATTGAACATTGTGAACAGCTCGTCGCGATTTTCGAGGGCGTCGTGGTAATACTCCCGGTAGTTCTTGGCGGTTATAGTTTCACGCAGGTCGTGAAGTTCGCGGACGATCTGAGGATCGTCCTTTTCGATGGTCATCGGCGTGAGGTCCTGTACGATCGTCTCGATCTCTTCCTGAATATTTGTCACGAGAATCGCGTGATAGGCCGAGAGAAACCTTCCAGATTCCTGAATAATTGTCGGATGCGGAACATTCTCGTCGTCGCAAACCGTTTTGATTACATAAATTACGTCGTTCGCAAACTCGCGGGCATTATAATTCGCCGATGATTCGAACGAAGTACGAGAGCCGTCGTAATCCACCGCCATTCCGCCGCCCACATCAAGATAGTCAATCGGAATTCCCATTTGCCGGATCTTTGAATACGTCCGGGCGGCTTCCTTCATTGCGTTCTTGATCCGCTTGATGTCGGTTAGCTGAGAGCCGATATGGAAATGGAGAAGTTTAAGCATGTCGATCCGTCCGGCTTCCTGCAGCCGCCGGATAACTTCTAAAATCTCGGTTGTCGTAAGGCCGAATTTTGCCGCTTCGCCGCCGGATTTTTCCCATTTTCCGGAACCTTTGGAATATAGCTTTACCCGGACGCCGACCATCGGCAAAGCCGCATCAGGGTTCTCCGAACTAACCTCGGTTGCCAAAGCCAGCGTATGGTCGAGCTCGCTCATTTTCTCAATGACGATTACTACATTCTTTCCGGCCGAAGCTCCCGCAAATGCAAGCTTTACAAAATCGCGGTCCTTAAAGCCGTTGAGCACCAACAGGCTGTCCTTGGACTGTTCCAAAGCGAGGGCGGCGTACAATTCCGCTTTCGAGCCCGCCTCGAGGCCGAAATTATAACGCGAGCCTTCACGCAGATATTCCTCTATTACGGCGCGGTTCTGATTCACCTTCATCGGGTAAACGCAAAGGTGGTAGCCCTCGTATTCAAATTACTTGATGGATTTTTTGAATGCAGC
>JBQTJB010000257.1:0-5729 GCA_052387555.1 Blastocatellia bacterium
CAGGTGGACTATCTATATTACTACCTGATCATCGTCAGAGTTGCCTTCACGATCCCGATCGTAGCCGCGATCTTCTTTTTCGCGGTCAAGTACCGTGAGCGGGAAAAATATGCGACACCGGAAGAAATGCATGGGTCGATCGTCCTCGAGGTCGTTTGGTCGATCATTCCGTTTGTTATTTCGATGACGATCTTTCTCGGCGGCGCCATAGTATTTTACAACCAGTTTCGCATCCCGGACGATTCGATGGAGGTGTTTGTTGTCGGCAAACAATGGATGTGGAAAATTCAGCACGGAACCGGACAACGCGAGATCAACGAACTTCACGTGCCCGTCGGGCGCAAAGTAAAGTTGACGATGACGACGGAAGACGTGCTTCACGATTTTTCAATCCCGGCATTCCGAACGAAAGCCGATGTAGTACCGGGACGCTATACGTATCTTTGGTTCGAGGCGACAAAGCCCGGTAAATACCATCTCTATTGCGCCGAATATTGCGGATTGAACCATTCGGGGATGGGCGGCTGGGTCTACGTAATGGAACAACGCGATTTTGACAACTGGCTGTCGGGAAGCGTATCAGGCCAAACGCCCGTCGAGCAGGGCAGGGACCTTTTCGAAAACAAGCTGGGCTGCGCTTCGTGTCATGCAGGCGGGCCGCAGCAGCGTGGTGCAAAACTCGAGGGAATTTACGGCAAAGACGTGAAATTGGTCGGCGGGCAATCGGTGATTGCGGATGACAAGTATATTCGCGATTCTATACTGAATCCGGGAGCACAGGTCGTCGAAGGATATGCACCGATAATGCCGACATTTAAGGGTCAGGTGACCGAAGAGCAGCTTGTGTCGCTGGTGGCGTACATCAAGTCCCTAAGCGGCGTTACCGGGACAACGCCAACCACTACGGCACCGATGAATTCGAACATGAATGCACCGGCTAATACGAGTACGACCGCCAACAGCAATAAACAAGGTGGCAAGTGATTATGCAAAACGTAGATGCATTAGGTGCGGAAATTCCGGCAACACCTAAAGAAAATTATTTAACTAACGGATTTACGTTGAAGTCGTGGCTTTTGACGAAGGATCACAAGCGCATCGCGATAATGTATCTCATTACCGTGTCCTTGTTCTTTTTCGCGGGCGGGCTGTATGCATCTGCGATCAGATTGGAACTGCTTACGCCTGCCAGTGACCTGATGGAATCTGCGACGTACAACAAAGCGTTTACGCAGCACGGCATACTGATGATCTTTTTCTTCCTGATACCGTCGATTCCGGCGATACTCGGGAACTTTCTTCTTCCGATCATGATCGGCGCTAAGGACCTCGCTCTTCCGCGCATCAACCTGCTTAGCCTCTATATTTATTGGATCGGGGGAGCACTTACTGTTTATGCTCTTCTGCAGGGCGGAGTCGATACGGGTTGGACGTTTTATACGCCGTACAGCACTACTTTCTCGAACACCTACGTGATGGCCGTCGGTTTAGGGATATTCATAAACGGATTTTCATCGATTCTTACCGGTCTCAACTTCATTGTCACCGTGCACACGATGCGCGCACCGGGAATGACGTGGTTCCGCCTGCCGCTTTTTGTTTGGGCGCAGTACGCCACGAGCCTTGTGATGATTCTCGGAACACCGGTAGTTGCGATCACGATCTTGCTGCTGGCGATCGAGCGTGCGGCACAGGTGGGCATTTTCGATCCGGCCATCGGCGGTGACCCGATTCTGTTCCAGCATCTGTTCTGGTTCTATTCGCACCCGGCCGTTTACATCATGATCTTGCCGGGCATGGGCGTTATCAGCGAACTGATCTCGAACTTCTCTCGGAAAAAGATTTTCGGATACGAATTTATCGCATTTTCGAGCATAGCCATTGCGGTTTTCGGTTTCCTCGTTTGGGGACACCATATGTTCGTCAGCGGACAATCGATTTACGCCGGACTTGTGTTTTCGTTCCTTACGATGGTGGTTGCGGTTCCTTCTGCTATCAAGATGTTCAACTGGACGGCAACGCTTTACAAGGGTTCGGTTTCGTACGACACGCCGATGCTTTACGCTATCGGGTTTATGGGATTGTTCCTTATCGGCGGGCTTACAGGGTTGTTCCTGGGAGCAATTGGTTTGACGGTTCACCTTACTGACACATATTTCGTCGTTGCCCATTTCCATTACGTGATGGTCGGCGGGCAGGTGATTGCTTACTTAGGCGGCATCCATTATTGGTGGCCGAAAATGACAGGAAAGATGTACTCGGAATTCTGGGGCAAAATATCGGCAATGCTGGTATTCATCGGCTTCAACCTTACGTTTTTCCCGCAGTTTATTCTCGGTTATCAGGGAATGCCGCGACGTTACGCATCTTATCCGGAAGAACTTCAGGTACTCAATATTTTCTCGACCGCCGGTGCTTCCGTGCTTGGCGTCGGGCTGATAATGCCGGTTGTTTATCTGGGACATTCGCTGCTGTTCGGTAAAGCCGCGGGTGATAATCCGTGGATGCTTCCCGGTCTCGAATGGCGGACAAGTTCACCGCCGCCGACCGAGAATTTTGAGAAAACGCCTGTCGTAACCTGGGAAGCCTACGAATTTGGAGAAGAGAGCGGCCTCGACCTTGAAGAAGCGAAACGCAGAGAGGCCATTACTGCGGTTAGATGATTTTCGATTTGCAAATTTCGATTTGCAATTTCTTACAAAGCATTGATCTTGGGGAAATCGCAAATCCTAAATCAAAAATCGCAATTATAAATTATGTCGTCACACGCATCAGACAAATTCGTTTATCACGAGCCTGGGCTACAGCACCAGTTCGATGACATGAAGCAGCAGGAAGAATCCGTAGCCATAGGGATGTGGATGTTCCTCGTGCAGGAAATCATGTTCTTCGGCGGGCTGTTTACCGCCTACCTCGTTTTCCGGTCGCGGTTTCCGATGGCGTTTGCCGCAGGGAGCAATCACCTGGACGTGGTCATGGGGTTTGTCAACACACTTGTGCTGATCGTCAGTAGTCTTACGATGGCATTAACGGTCTACTACGCGCAGAAAAGCAACCGCAACATGCAGGTGATAATGATCGTTTTGACAATGCTCTTCGGCGCGACTTTTCTTGGGGTAAAGGTAGTCGAGTATACCGATAAGTATAACCACGGACTAGTCCCGGTCACCGGTTTGAACAAGAAAGTAAAAGAGGGCGAACATGCCGAACACGCATCCTTCGTCTTGCCATTTGAAACAAAGGCCTCCGCTTCGGAAGCTGTGCCCGGCGGGCATGCCGAGAAGCCTTACATAAATCCGAAAGGAGAGTTTCAATGGAATTACGGAGAAGAATTGGTTACGCAAGCCGAAAAGGGCGGTTATCTTACAGCCGCTGAAAAGGTCGGTTATTTTTCAAACGATCAGGTCGATGCCGCCAAATTCCGCGACAAGGTCCGCATATTTTATTACATCTATTTTGTAATGACCGGTCTTCACGCCCTGCATATGATTGTCGGCCTCGGACTCATGGCGTGGCTGCTGTGGACTGCCTGGAAAGGTAATTACAACGCTGAATACTATATGCCGGTTGAAATGTCCGGTCTCTATTGGCACTTTGTCGATATCGTATGGATTTTCCTGTTTCCGCTGCTTTATTTGCTCGGCAGGCACTTTTTACATTAGGAATAGATATGTCTGACAACCACGAACAACATGACCACATGAATATTCCCAAATATATAGGGATATTTGCGATCCTCGTGGTCGGAACTATACTGACTTTCATTACGGCGCAGTGGGATTTGGATTCAATATTTCCCGGTGCAAACACACTGCTTGCGCTTGTAATTGCGTTTACCAAAATGACTTTCGTGATGCTTTACTTTATGCACGTATATTGGAGCCCGAAATTGATCTGGTTATCCGCCGTGGCAAGCTTTTTCTGGCTGGCGATAATGTTTGCGTATACAATGCAGGATTATCTGACCCGCAGCCTTGGAGTCTTCGGGGTCTAAATCTTTTCAAATATCAACGGACGCGGCAGGTCGGGATAAAATCCCCGTTTTGCCGCGTCTTTTCGTGGCTAGGCGTATGACAATCGGCGTGTTATCATTTTTGGTTTGATGCTTTCTTGCAGTAATTACAGGGGTATTTGCCGGACAACAGAGCGATCTGTTAGGACATCAGAATTTCCAGATGCATACAGGAATCAATAGGTTGCGGACATTCTTTTTCTTGTTTTTGATTTTTGCGACAGTTGCTGCCGGGTGCAGTTTCGTCAAGACCGAGCGAAAGACACCTACTCTCTTAGGAACCGAGAGCGCTACGCAAGTTCAGCTCATCGCTGAGGTCAACCGTTTTGCGCGCGTCGGGTCGATGCGCGCAAAAATGAATCTGAAGTTCGAGGACAATTCGTTTGCTCAGTTCGGCAGCAAAGAAGTTTATCGTGCCGCAGACGGCGAAGTGGTCGTTCAGCGCCCGGCAAATATTTTGCTAAAGGTACAGGTTCCGGTGATCAAATCGGACGTTGCGCAAATGACCTCGGACGGAAAAAAATTCCGTGTTGCGATCCTGCAAGATGGAGGCAGCGGAAAAAATAAGAAGTTTGTCATGGGTACGAACAATGCCGACGATTCAAAGTTGATAAGGAATTTCAGTGCCTCGAACGGTGATTTACAGAGTGAGATGAAAAAAAACGTTAACGCGTTCTCTAACCTGCGGCCCCAACATTTCACAGATGCAATGTTAGTCAGGCCGACATCGGATGAATGTCTTTACACGCAGAGCACGATCTTTCAGGTTGAGGAAGAAATGGATGACTCGAAAAAGTCACCGCTGAGGATGGTTACGCGCAACTATTATCTGCTCGACGAATTTTCGAAAGGGCCTGATGGCGAATTGGTGATAATGCGTCGATTCTGGTTTGATCGGAACGTTTCTATTCGCCTTGCGCGTCAGCAGATATTTGACGCAAAAGGCGAAATCGAATCTGACATAGTTTACGGACGCGAAGGGAACCTGACCGCAACCGGAGAATACAACAAATTGCCTTTGCAGATAGTCGTGACCCGGCCGCAGGAGAAATATTCGATGAAGTTGACGTACCAAACACCCGAAGCGGTAACGATAGGTCAGACATTTCCTTCCGAGGCGTTTGTTCTCGAAAATAGCTGGGAGCTGGAAGTGCTCGATCTGGACAAGGAGCTCAAGGAGTTTTCGGCTCAAAATCCTGACCAGCCAGCTCGGAATGCGACGACGCGCGTTCAATAAAGCCAGCCGATGAGCACGATCCTTAAAACCGAAAATCTTATCAAGTCATACAAGATCGGGAAGCTGGACGTTCCCGCTCTGCGCGGCGTTGATATAGACGTTGAACAGGGTGAATTTGTCGCAATAATGGGGCCGTCAGGCTGCGGTAAATCGACGCTGCTTCATCTTTTAGGCGGACTTCTTAGCCCGACAAGCGGAACGATTTTGATAGACGGCGAGGACCTATCGAAGGTTTCCGACGCAAAACGCACCGAAATACGCCGACGCAAGATCGGTTTTGTTTTTCAACGGTTCAACCTTTTTCCGACGCTTACCGCTGAGGGGAATTTGAAACTCGCCGAGAAAATTCATACGGGCAACGGCAAGGGAAGTGCCGCGAACCGCCGCGAAGTGTTGCGGCTTTTGAAACTTGAGGATAAAATGCACCACAAACCGCTGGAGCTTTCCGGCGGCGAGCAGCAGCGTGTGGCGCTGGCGCGT
>JBQTJB010000258.1:0-20628 GCA_052387555.1 Blastocatellia bacterium
CTTCATGGTCATCACGCCGGTAAAGCCGAGCAAATTCGAAGCAAAGGTGCCGGCCGAACCGAAAGATCAGCAAAATCTGGACGTTAAGCCCAATCCGCTCACTTTGGTCGTATCAATCAACCGAAGCAACCGTACTCTCATGCTAAATATTGACAATGCTGGTTCGGTGGATGAACCCGAAGCTTTGACCGCAAAGCTTACCGATATTTTCAAACAGCGTGAGATCAACGACGTTCGCAGCGACGTAACTAACGAGATCGAAAAAACGATCTTTATCAAATCGCCGACGTCGGTGAAATACGGTGATGTCGTAAAGGTGATCGACGCCGTCAAAATGGCGGGAGCAAAACCTATCGGATTGCAGATCGACGATCTGTCAGACCAGTAAAACGCTTGCGCCGGACGGACGTTAATCGATAACCGCCTTTTGCGTAAACGACTGATTATTGAATGGAGTCTATAAAATGAGATCTTCTCGTTTAGGGGTATTTATATTAATTTCATGCTCGGTTTTGCTCACCACAAACTGCGCATTTTACAACCGGATCATGTCCAGAAAGAATCTGGTAGATGGTTCGGTGGCTTACCGGGAACGCAAGTTTGCGATCGCCGAAGAGAAGTTTCGAACCGCGGCTGGCCGCGACACTGAGGGAGCGACTGTCGAGGGCCGCACTGCGCAGCTTTTTCTCGCCCGCACGCTTCACTCAAGGTTCATCGGTGATCGCATCAATAAAACATTCGCCGAAGAAGCCGTAAAGGAGTACCGCAAGGCAATGCCGCAGCTCACACGGGAATACGGTGAAGCCAAGACGGCTTACGCGGCTAACACGGCCGGTGCCAGCGAACAAAAGCGTTATATCGGAGCTCTTTCAAACCTAAACAGCACTGCAAACGCTATACCCAGCTTGCTGGACAGCCTTCAGCAGGAGCAGCAATCACGTGATTGGCAGACCGAGGTTGTCAATAATGCACAAATGCCCGAAACCGCTCGTGTCCGCGCGCTGGTCTCGCTTGGAATCAAATTCAATAGTTGTGCCAATGATATTACTGATACCGAGCAAACAAAGAAAACCGTAAAGAAAGACGGCAAAGATGCATTTCAGTTCGTAAAGCCGGAAAAGCCCGAGGATCTTGCGAAGCTGAAAGAGTGTGTTGCCGAAGGCCAAAAGATATTCGAACAGACATCCGGACTTGAAACCCAAGTGGTGAAAACAGCGAACACGGTAGACGTAAAAACTCTTTCCGAAGACCAGTTGAAGATTTTTGAAGAAGAAGTGGCTCCGTTCGATTCGGCACGCTCGTACAGGGCCAGCATGGGCGTGCAGGCGTCCCGGCTTGCCGAAATGGAAGGCAGCCCGGATTATGCGAACATCAAGGCGGAAGCCGACCGAAGAAGGGCGCAGGCCGATGAACTCAAGAAAGTAACCCAGGCAATCAAGGCCGAGAAAGATGCCCGTGTTGCGATTGCGCTAGAGGCTGCAAACACGGACAAGGCAAACGCTAATGCGAATGCCCCTGCGAACAAATAGTCGCTGTTAAATTCCTCCAAAACGAAAGGTGATGCTCGATTTTGTCGGGCATCACTTTTTCATATACGGAGCATAAACCAATGTCACAGCGAATTGTTATAGCTTTTGCTTAAATATATTAGCTAAAATAGTTATTGAAAGAATGATCCGAATCGAGGATGTAATCGAGAAAGTCGAGAGAAACCGCCCGCAGCCGGACATCGAGCTTATACGGCGGGCATACATGTTCTCCGCGCTCCATCATAAGGGGCAAAAGCGAGCCTCCGGCGAACCGTACCTGGTTCACCCGCTTGAGGTTGCGGATATTCTTGCGGACATGCGGCTCGATGAGGTAAGCGTTTCCACCGGCCTTCTGCATGATGTGGTCGAAGACACGCTGGTCGACCTGGACACTATCCGGTCGTATTTCGGCAACGAGATAACGCATCTTGTCGACGGCCTGACAAAGATCGCTCAGATAAGCAATCTTTCCAGGGAAAAGCAGCAGGCAGAGAACGTCCGAAAGATGGTTTTGGCAATGATCACGGACGTGCGGGTCGTTCTGATAAAACTCGCCGACCGGCTCCACAACATGCGTACGATGCAGTTTCTGAAGCCCGAAAAGCGGGCCCGCATTTCGCAGGAAACGCTCGATATCTACGCGCCGATCGCTCATCGCCTCGGGATGGGTAAATTCCGCAGCGAGCTCGAGGACCTTGCCTTTCAAAATCTCTATCCCGAAGAATACAAACGCCTCGCAAAAGAGGTAGACGCACGACGGCCGGAGCTTGAAGGAATCCTGGAACGAATCCGCGAAACAATCGTCGAAAAACTCAACGAAAACGAAGTCCCATTTGTCGCCATTGAGGGACGCGTGAAGCGGCTTTATTCGCTTTGGAAAAAGCTCAAAAAGCAGCGGATCATGATCGAGCAGGTTTACGATCTGATCGCCACGCGGATCATCACAAAAAACGACCGAAAATACTGTTATTTAACGCTCAGTGTCGTCCACGACATTTGGACGCCGGTCCCGGAACGTTTCAAGGACTGGATAGCAATTCCGCGGGACAACCTTTACCAATCGCTCCATACGTCCGTGATCGGCGACGGCGGCCAACCATTCGAGGTGCAGATACGTACCGAGGAGATGCATCACATCGCGGAAGAAGGCGTCGCGGCACATTGGAAATACAAGGAGAGCAAACTTGGATCGAGCGAAGATGACGAAAGCCTCGACGAGCTTAGAAAAACCGTCGAGAAGCTCTTGCTCCCGCTGGTCGAAAATACCAAAGACAATGAAGATTCGGAAGATTTCATCGAATCCTTAAAACTCGACCTTTTTCCGAAAGACGTCTATGCGTTTACCCCGATGGGAAAGGTCATACAGCTCCCGCGTGGCTCGACCCCGATCGATTTTGCATACGCGATCCACTCGGAGGTTGGCGATAACTGTACCGGAGCAAAGATTAATGGCCGCATAGTTCCGATAAAAACCGAATTGCAAAACGGCGACGTTGTCGAGATTCTCACGACTGCAAACTCAAAGCCGTCGCGTGATTGGCTGAATTATGTCGTAACGGCCAAGGCTCGAAACCGTATAAGACATTGGATTTCCGAACAGCAGCGGGTCGATTCGATCGACATCGGCCGCAAGCTTCTGGAAAAAGAATCCGACCGCTTCCGTGTTTCCCCGAAAAAACTCATCAACAACGACACCGAGATGAAGCGTATCGCTAACGAATATGGTCTCGGCCGGCCCGAGGACCTGCTTGCTTCGATCGGATATGGCAAAACGCTTCCGCGAAACGTTCTTTCAAAATTCCTGGGTGCGGAAAAATTTGCCGAACTCGATCCCGATAAACGAAAGGAAACACGCATCGGGACTAGCGTAAAAGCCGTTAAAAAATTCATCGGTCTTGGCGAAGACGCGATCATCGTCAAGGGCGTCGACAACTTGCTGACCAGCCGCGCCCGTTGTTGCAACCCGCTCCGCGGCGAAGATATTATCGGATATATTTCGCTCGGCAAGGGCATCGTTGTCCACAACAAACGCTGCAAAAATGTATCGCAGTTGATGGTGAATCGTGACCGTATCGTCGAAGTCGATTGGGCGAAAAGCGAAAAAGAAGAGATACAGTCGGTTCGAATTCTTGTTACTACGGAAAACCGTACCGGAATGCTCGCCGGCATCACCAACGCCATCGCCGACATCAAAACCGGCATTCGCGGTGCAACCGCCAACGTCTCCCGCGACGATATCGGATCGATAGAGGTGACCGTCGAAGTATTCGATAAAAAGCATCTTGATCGGGTCGTGAGTGCCATCGAGCAACTCCCTGGCGTGATCGCCGTCGAGCGTATGAACGCCTAGCAGCCTGTAAATTCAGAGCCTTCGCTTTCTTTTTTCCTTTAACTTTGGTAGTATCAGACTTTTGCTTGACGACAAGTGATCGGAGTTTTTGAGCGCTATGATGGAAACCATTTCCACGGATAAAGCACCGGGTGCGATCGGACCCTACTCGCAGGCAATAAAGGCTGGCGGATTGGTTTTTTGTTCCGGCCAGATACCGATCGATGTTGCGACCGGAGAGTTTGTTTCAACTGATGTCGCAGAGCAGACCGAACAGGTATTGAAGAATCTCAAAGCAGTGCTCGAAGCAGCGGGAACCTCGCTTGGCAATGTAGTAAAGACGACGGTGTTTCTCGCGGATATGAGCGATTTCGGCGCGATGAACGAGGTTTACGGGCGGTATTTCGACGCAAATAAACCTGCAAGAGCTACGGTTCAGGCGGCCAGATTGCCGCGTGACGCGCGAGTTGAGATCGATTGTATTGCGTTAGCGTAAAAGTCTGTCGAAAAAAGAAAAGCCAAACGCCGTTGCAGGCATCTGGCAACTAAAAACGAGAAGCGTAACTCAAACAAACTTACGCAGCTTTGATAATTTTACCGGATTTAATGCAGCGGGTGCAGACCTTCAAACGGCCGTTTCCGCCCGCGGGAAGCTGAACGCGAACCGGCTGCAGATTCGGGTTGAACCGGCGGCGGGTTTTATTATTTGCGTGGGAAACATTGTTTCCAAATTGCGGGCCTTTTCCGCATACGTCGCATCTTTGTGCCATATATAATTGCCTCCAACTAATTATGAGGTACCAAGAAGAGTTTGTGAAAACTCAGAAACAAGTTTTATAACAAATTGTAGTAGGTATAGTCAAGTAATGACCAAAACTGATTCTTCGATAGGAGTTAATTCCAGAGTGCAAATGATTAAATCGAGTTTTCTGCCGAGTGCCCTTTTGTTGGCAAGTGCCGTGCTTTTAGGGGCATGCGAAGGCGGGCCGGCTGCCGGTCCGAACGGCGTTGATATGAATGCAACAGCCGCTACCGTAAATGGCAAGACAATAAAGATGGAAGACGTCGAACGCGCCGTCAAGCAGCAGGCACAAGGCCAGGAAAGCAAACTTTCGCCTCTAGAGTTGGCGGGAGCCCGGCTTCAGGTACTTCAAAGCCTTATCGAACAGGAAGTGATGTTCCAAAAGGCCGAAAAAGAAAATGCTGTCCCGTCGGACGAAGAAGTTACCGCGGAATTCAACAAGCGTAAAACCGGCAGCGGACTTTCGGCTGAACAGTTCGATGCAAAAATGAAGGAGATCGGTGAAAACGAGGCTTCGGCAAGACTCGCTATAAAAAAAGGCCTCGCTATCCAGAAACTGACCGAGAAGATCACCGGCAAGATCGAGCCGCCTAAAGACAGCGAGATCGAAGCATTCTTCAATGGCAACAAGGAAGCCTTTAAGAACAAACGCGGCGCACAACTCGGCGCGATCGTGTTCGACCCCCGCGACCTCGGAGAGGGCGATACGACCAAGAACGATGTCGAGGCACAAACCAGGGCACGCGAAACGGGAATGCGGGTCATCCAGGGAGCGGATTTTGCAACTGTTGCCCGCGAGTTGAGCGAAGATCCCGATACGCGGTTACGCGGCGGGGATTGGCGGTATTTCACCGAAGAGCAGATGAAACAGGTTTTCCCGCAGGGCTTTGCAGAAGGCGTTATGGGGTTGAACAATGGTGATATTATTCGCAACATCATCCCATTCGAGGGCCGCTATTTGATCATAAAACTCCAGAGAAAGCAGGAAACCGATGAAGACCGGACGCTTGAAACACCTGGCGTGAGACAGGAGATTACCGAAATTTTGATCAGCTCCCGCAAGCAACTGCTTGCAGCTTCTTATCAGGCGGTTGCCATGAACGAAGCAAAGATCGAAAATCTTTTGGCGAAGAAGGTAGTCGAAAATCCGAACGAACTTAGCGGTGCAAGGCCGGCTGGGGCCACTACTCCGGCAGCAGCAAATTCAAATGCTGCGTCGAACGGAGCTTCGACCAATGCAAATATGAACGCGGCAAACTCGAACTCGGCGATGGCGAAACCCGCTTCCAACGCAAACGCGCCGGCGAACGCTAATAAACCGTCGGCCAACGCGAATAAGTAGATTTCGGGGAGCCGCTTCCTGACAATACTCGAAACCACGGACGGGCATAGGTAATTGCCAGTCGGTGGTTTCTTTTCCTTTATGCTATTTCGATTATCCGATGTAAAAAAATCCTACGCCGGAACGGAGATACTTCGCGGCGTCTCGTTTCAGGTCAATCCGTCGGAAAAGATCGGTCTCGTCGGTCGAAACGGTGCAGGAAAGACGACTGTTTTCAAGCTTATTACTGGAAGCGAGGCTCCTGATACGGGTGACGTTATCAAGATCAATGGCTTGAAGTTGGGGATGCTTGATCAGCATGTCGATTTCGACGCAGGCGATACTGTGCATACCGCCGCGCTTTCGGCGTTCAAGGAAATTCACGATATCGAGGCCGAAATGCGTATCCTGGAAAAGCGGATGGAGACAGATCATACCGCCGAAACGCTCGACCGCTACGCCGACCTGCAAATCTCTTTCGAACAAGCCGATGGCTTTTCCTACGCTGCCCGTGCCGAATCGACACTTCTTGGTCTCGGCTTCGACCGCGAGACGTGGAACCACGACGCCGGTAAACTTTCAGGCGGACAAAAGAACCGTCTTGGCATGGCCAGGCTTTTGCTTTCGGGTGCCGATGTTCTGCTTCTAGACGAGCCGACCAACCACCTCGACGTTGATGCCGTCGAATGGCTCGAAAATTTTCTTCAGTCATACGAAAGGTCTTATGTCGTTATCAGTCACGACCGTTATTTTCTGGACCGCACGACCCAACGCATCGTCGAAATAGAAAATGGCAAGGCGGTCAGCTACAAAGGAAACTACTCGAAGTTTCTGGAGGAACGCGAGCTTCGCCGCGAACAACAGCTTCGCGAATATGAGAATCAGCAGGCAATGATCGCCAAAACACAGGATTTCATCCGCCGAAATCTCGAAGGGCAAAAAACCAAACAAGCAAAATCCCGTCGAAATATGCTTGAGCGGCTCGAGCGTGTCGATGCGGTCATAGCCGATAAATCGGGCGGCAACTTCAATCTCAAAAAGGTCGAGCGTACCGGAAACAATGTATTGACCGTCGAAGATCTTGCCGTTGGTTATGGTAAAAAAATTCTCGCGGCGAATATGAATTTTTCGCTGCTGCGCGGGGATGTGCTGGGAATAATCGGCGGAAACGGAACCGGGAAAACGACGTTGCTCAGAACTTTGCTCGGCGAGCTTCGAGAAACCGGCGGCGAGATTCGGTGGGGAACGAAAACAAATATCGGTTACTACTCGCAGAATCTGGACGACCTCGATGCACGAAACGAAGTGATCCAGGAACTTCGCCGCGTAGCACCGATGGCCGATAATGGCGAACTTCGTTCTTTTCTTGCGCGGTTTTTGTTCATAGGCGAAGACGTTTTTAAGCGTGTCGGCGACCTCTCCGGCGGAGAAAAGGGAAGGCTGGCGCTTGCAAAATTGATCTATTCACAAAAGAATGTTTTGGTTCTGGATGAGCCGACCAACCACCTCGACATACCTTCACGCGAAGCGCTCGAAGACGCTCTCGACCAATACGACGGCACGATCATCACCGTCAGCCACGACCGGTTCTTTCTGGACAAGATCGCAACCCAAATACTTTCGTTTACGGACAACGGCCGAGTCGATATTTTCAACGGCAATTACACCGAGTTTCACGATTGGAAAGCCGGAACGCGGGCTGCGGTGTCCCTGTCAGAACCGGGAACTGTAGTAACCGGGTTCCAGTCTGTACCTACCGTAGAAGAAAGTGGGGGAATTCTTTCAAAGAACCAACGTAAAGAACTCGAAAAACGCATCAAATCCATCGAGTCCGAAATTCCCGACCTGGAAGCAGAGGCCGCCCGCCTTGCCGCCGACATGTCACGCCCAAAGATCGCTTCCGATTACTCAAAACTCGCCGACGTAACCAAAAAGCTTTCCGAAACCGAAGCCCGTTTAAAGTCGCTCTACGAGGAATGGGATACTGCGGCAGGCAAACTAAGTTGATTTTTTGTTGATTTATGCCCTTTACGACTTTGCCGATGCAATGCGTGTGAAGGCTTGGTTTCATGATTACGGCTACCAAAACAAATAACCCGGCTATTCGACCGCCGCAACCTCCTCTTTTTTCCAGAGGCGGTACCAGCTTATGATTCCGAGCACGGCGAGGGCCAGGAAGATGACGAATTCGAGGGCGATGAGTTTTACGCCTTTTACCGAATAGAGGCCGATGCTAGTTATGTCTACGAGTATCCAAAGCAACCAGGTCTCGAAGATGCGGCGGGCGAGCAGTATCACCGCAAGCACGCTCGAAACCGCTATGAACGTGTCGATGTAGGGATACGAGGCAGGCTTTTCGAAAATCTGCGGCAGCAGATGATGAATCTGCGATATTAAAGCGCCGATAAGAAAAGTTACCGTTACAATGAAAGCAGCGAGCCCCAAGCGTTGGGTATTGTTCAGCGTGCGGATGGCGCTCTGCGCGTGTTCGGCTCTGTATTTCCACGTGAACCAGCCGTAAACGCCCATTCCGCAAAAATACATCTGCAGAAACATATCGGAGTAAAGCTGTATCTGGTAAAAGATAACCAGAAAAAATATCGCGTTTATTATTCCGGTCGGCCACGTAAAGATATTCGCCCTCGCCGCTAGGTATACCGAGACCAAGCCGAAAAGCGTGCCGATAAACTCGACATAGCTGACGTTGTGTCCTAAGACTGTAAAGAAAGTCTCTTTGACATCAAAGAGTGTTTGGATCGACGAAAGATCGGGCATGTGATTAGTGTATAGGAAAGCCGCTATCTGTGTTAGCAGCACCGAGCGTCAATAAGGCATCAGACATCGCTTTGCTCACTGTCGGGAAACTGACATGCATCACAAGTAAAAATTCGTTGCCTCTGACCCTTGCAAGTTCGATCCGAGCCTGCTTCAGCTTTCGATTCTGTAATTCGGAGCCTCTTTTGTGATTATCACGTCGTGGACATGAGATTCGCGAAGGCCCGCGGAGGTTATGCGGACAAATTTTGCTTTCGCATGCAATTCGTTTATGTTGCGGCAGCCGGTGTATCCCATGCCGGCACGCAGGCCGCCGACGAGCTGCGTTACCATCTCGGCGACCGTTCCTTTGTAAGCGACGCGGCCCTCTATTCCCTCGGGGACGAATTTCGAATCGCTGGTCGTGAGTTCCTGGGCGTAACGGTCGCTTGAGCCTTTTTTCATGGCGCCGATCAACCCCATTCCGCGATATGTCTTAAAGCTACGGCCCTGAAACAAGATCACCTCGCCCGGCGCCTCTTCCGTGCCTGCGAATAGTGAACCGATCATTACAGTATCGGCACCTGCCGCAATTGCTTTTGCAACATCGCCCGAAAACTTTACGCCGCCGTCTGCAATGATCGGAACGCCCGAACCCTTTGCCGCTGCTACCGCTTCGAGGATAGCCATTATTTGCGGCACGCCCGCACCGGTTACGACCCGAGTGGTACAGATAGAACCCGGGCCGATACCGATTTTAACCGCGTCGACACCGGCTGCTATCAATTCACGCGTCGCCTCTGCTGTAGCGACGTTTCCGGCGATCAGTTCGATGTGCGGTAGTTTGGACTTAATTGTTTTCACTGCTTCGATTACGCGGGAGCTGTGTCCGTGTGCAGTATCTATAACGATCGCATCTACGCGAGACTTGTCCAGCGTCTGCGCCCGTTCAAAATAATCGCCCGTGGCGCCGATCGCCGCAGCGCAACGCAAACGCCCGAGCTCATCCTTGGCGGCGTTCGGAAACTTGATCGCCTTTTGAATGTCCTTAACTGTGATCAAGCCTTTGAGGTGGCCGTCATCGTCCACAACGAGAAGTTTTTCTATTCGGTGCTTTTGCAGTTCGATCTTTGCTTCGTCCAGCGTCGTGCCGACCGGTACCGTGACGAGCGGCTGTGGCGTCATAACCTCGGAAACAGGTATGTCGAAGCGTGTTTCAAATCGCAGATCGCGGTTGGTTATAATGCCGACGAGGAGACCGTTTTCGTCCACCACCGGAACACCGCTGATCTTGAAACGCTCCATTATATTTAGAGCCTCGGAAACCAGAGCGGTGTGAATGATCGTCACCGGATCGACTATCATCCCGGATTCGCTGCGTTTTACTTTATCGACCTCTTCGGCCTGCTCCGCAATGGAGAAATTTTTGTGAATGACGCCTATTCCGCCTTGCTGGGCCAGCGCGATAGCCAGCGAAGCTTCGGTAACGGTATCCATCGCGGACGAGCAGAGCGGAATGTTCAGCTCGATGTTTCGAGAAAATCTCGTGCGAACATCTACTTCACCCGGCAGCACGTCCGAATACGCCGGAACGAGCAATACATCGTCAAATGTCAGTCCTTCTTTTACTTCTTCGATCTGCATAAAATCCTTGTTTGTTTACAAAAAAGCCCGCGTCATAACGGCAGGCGTAAGTTTTCTTGGGTTGTGGTTTCGACTTCGTTTATCGGTTTTTTTTTTCTCATTGGTATTTAGTTCGGTGTCGAAGCCGGAGACGCTCCCGCAGTTGGCCGCGCGACCGGAGTTCGTGACGGCACGGGAACCGTGACCGCAGGTGTCGCGGACGCAACCGGGACTGGTGTTCGTGTGACCAGGGGCGTCGGTGCCGGTGTTCCCGTCGTTCCTGTAGGTAATGGCGTTGGCGTTGCCGCCGCAACAGGCGGAACGATCTCGCCGGATTGCCAGATCTGAGCCGCATTGCTCTTGTTTATTTCAAATATTATCGCGTTGCCCTTTAGCGGTGCCGGGGGCGACGCGATTCGTTTTCCATTTAGCGTTAACTCGACCATGGTTGCGTAACCGCGATAATAACTTAATTTAAGACTTTCATTCGCAGTAAATGATTTTACCGTGCCTGCAAGCACGTCTGTGGAAAGTTCTTTCTTTCCATCGATCGTGGAAGTGACATTAACTGTTTCGTTCAGAGCCTTCAAATCTATTTTTATTTCGTTGAATGATGGTAACGAAACGGCGGGATTTGAATTCGAAGCGCCCTGCGAATTCGCATTCTGTGAGTTGGTTGAGTTGTTTGCCGCCGGTGTCGGTGAATCAGGTTGGTTCTGAATGTAGTCAACCAGAAAGAGAACACCACCCGTCATCAAAGCGAGAATAAATCCCGCGAAAATGATTGTCGGAAGCATTGAAGCACCAGTGCGGTCATCGGTTAAAACCTCGGGTTTGTAAACTTTCAATTCATCGGCGTGCTTTCCTTCTGTCTCGATGATTATTCGAGAATAATCCTGCAAGGCCTCGTGTTCATCTACGCCCACGTAACGGGCATATGACTTAACAAATCCCTTGTTGAAAATCCCGCCCGGAAGAGGCTTGTAATCGTCGTTTTCGATGGATTCCAGGTAGAGTGATGAGATGCGCGTCTGTTCTGCGACCTCGCTGATGGATATACCTCGCTCTTCGCGAGCCTGTCGCAATTTTTCACCGAGGGTTAATGACATGTAAACTTGATCTTAAAGTAGTCGGATAAAGTGCTAAACGGCCAACTGATTAATCTTGAAATATAACGTTCGGAAAGTGGCAATGTCAATCGAATCGCAAAGGTTTTATTGCGTCAGGTACGCTTGCCTATTGCTGCAAGGGCGTGTTACGTTTAGGGTTTATTCAGGCCGAAAATCGTTTTTCCAGCCAAAGTTAGAAGAGAGGAATCAACAATGAGTTTAGAAGCACTCGGAATGGTCGAAACTAAGGGGTTCGTAGGTGCAGTTGAGGCAGCTGACGCGATGGTTAAGGCAGCTAATGTGCAGCTTGTCGGCAAGGAGTACATCGGAGCCGGTTACGTTACGATCTTTGTTCGAGGTGATGTCGGCGCGGTGAAAGCTGCTACCGACGCGGGAGCAGCCGCGGCCCGTCGGGTAGGCGAGCTTATCAGCGTTCACGTCATTCCCCGCCCGCATAACGAGGTCGAACGGGTTATACCTAAGGGCGGCAAGGTCGGTTACAGCCCCGATGAAAAGGCTTTGCAGGGCGGTGCCGGCAAGCAACTCAGCTCCGGCGACGCAAGCGGCTCTGCCGCTGGAACGCTGCAAGGCAACAAGACAAAAACCCGATAAACGATCCGGCGCCTGGATCTTTATCGTTAACAGAAGTTTATGGCGGACAATGATCTAGTTGCACAGCAGGAAGCCCGCGACGCGGTTGAGGCCGCGCATCGGGCTTTTCAGTCTGTTGCTGTGTTCGATCAGGCAAAGATAGACAGGATTTGCGACGCGATGGCCCGAACCGCCTTGGCCGAATCTGCTCGTCTCGGTCAAATTGCCCAGGAAGAAACGGGTTTTGGAAGGGCCGAGGACAAGCGCGAAAAGAACCGCTTTGCCTCCGAAGACGTTTGGAAACATTTTCGCCCGATGAAAACGGTCGGCGTAGTAAACGAAACCGAAAGCATAGTTGAGATAGCATCTCCGCGCGGCGTCGTAGCTGCGATAATTCCCTCGACAAACCCAACCTCGACAGCGATCTTCAAGATCATCATTGCTATAAAGTCACGTAACTCTATCGTTCTTTCTCCGCATCCATCCGCCGCTGGCTGTATAGCGGAAACCACGCGTGTCATGCGCGACGCCGCTATTGCCGAAGGTTTGCCGGAAGAGGCGATCTACTGTATTCAGCACCCGACGATCGAGGGCACTGAAACCCTTATGCAGCACAAGAAAACCGCAGTGATCCTCGCTACCGGCGGCATCGGGCTTGTGCGTGCGGCCTACTCGTCAGGAAAACCCGCATTCGGCGTCGGGCCGGGAAATGTACCCGTGTTTATAGAAAGTACGGCGGATGTTCAGAAAGCGGCCGCAGACATTTTGACCGGAACATGTTTCGATAACGGAACGATTTGCGCGTCAGAGCAATCCGTCGTGGTCGATGCGTCGATAGAAGCTTCTGCCCGGGAGCAGTTCAAGGTTCAGGGGGGACATTTTCTCACGCCTGCGGAGGCCGATGCAGTTGCCGCTGTTCTGCTTACGCCTCAACGAACATTAAATGCCGGAATCGTCGGAAAATCCGCTGAGTTCATTGCCAATCTCGCGGGTATTTCGATTCCGAACGGAACGCGGTGTTTGCTTGCCGATTGCGGAGGAGTCGGACGTGATTACCCTTGGTCGATTGAAAAGTTATCGCCGACTTTGGCCTTTTTCGTCGTGAACGGCCTTGAACAGGGAGCGAATCGCTGTCAGGAAATACTTCAGTTCGGCGGAATGGGACATACGGCCGGAATGCACGCGAAAAGCCGCGAAGCCGCGATCCGCTTTGGCGAACAGATGCCTGCTTCGCGCGTGGTCATAAATTCGCCGACGACGCATGGGGCTATCGGCCTCACGACCGACCTTGCTCCGTCGATGACGCTTGGCTGCGGCTCGTGGGGCGGCAACGTCACGTCGGACAACGTTTCGCCTATCCATCTGATGGACATAAAGCGGGTCGCGTTTGAGACAAAACCCGCAAACAAACCCGCATCAAAAGTGACTTTACCGCAAAATCCAGTTCAGGCTCCCATGGTTACAAAGCCGGTTGAGCGTGAACAAATTGCCGCCATCGTCGACCAGTTTCTCAACAAGAAATTGCAGGAAGCTCCGTTGCCGCCAACACCACCGCTAATGCCAGAACCTGTGAGCGAATCGCCCGTGAAAACTATAATTCACGAGATCCGCCCGCAATCGCTGACAGAAAACGGAGCTAAACGGGAGCCGGTAGATTTTGTAAGCGAAACGGACGTTCGGAACGCGATCGACAAAGGAGAAAAAATTTACATTACTTCGAAGACCATTCTCACCCCTTCCGCCCGCGATCTGGGAGAGGAAAAGGAGGTCTTTGCCCGCGTTTAAGATTTAATGCTCCGCAAAACGATCCTTCTTTTTTCTATCCTTGCTACCTGCGGCTTGTTCGCGGCAGGACAAGCATTGCCCGAGCCCGTAAAACCTGACGTGCCGGTAAATGTAGTAAGTTACGGTCTTGTGGTCGATAATTCAGGATCGTACCGTCTGCTTCTCGAACGTATTATCCGCCTTTCGAACGAAGTTATCGATACTAATCAGCCGATGGACGAAGCTTTTTTTGCGACGTTCGTGGACACCGGAAAGATCGTTGTCCGACAAGATTTGACGAATGACAAAAGTATACTGCGGGATGCGTCGGAAAACATGTTTATCGAAGGCGGACAAACCGCAATTCTGGACGCGGTTCGATTTTCGGCCGATTTTCTCTCAGCGAATGTAAAAGGCGAGGGCCGCGCAAAGGCATTGGTTCTGATCACCGATGGCGATGAGCGGCTAAGCGCGGCTAAGATCGACGACGTTATTCGAATATTAAAGAATTCGAATATCAAAGTCTTTGCATTTGGCATAGCGGAGCAAAAGGTAATTACAAAGGTGATCGACCGGTTGACGAAAGAAACCGGCGGAAAGACCTATCTTCCGAAAACGCGCGAGGAAACATCCGCAGCGATTAAGGACTTGGCGGTCGAGATCAGAAAGAAATAAGATGGACACTAGCGATGGCTGAAGTTGTTCTGGAAAAGAAATTGTGTGACGGTTGCCGCGCCGATGTTCGTGACGGATCGGTGTTTTGCTACAACTGCGGCACATCGTTATCCGCCGAAAAAAAGGTGTTTTACGATGGTTCCCCCAAGGCTATCGAAGAGTCGGCAAACGAGGAATCGGCAGTAGTGCCCGAAAACTCCAACGGCATTGCGAATCAGCCAGCTAATCGTAAAAAGGAAGTACGGCCGGCTGTCATCAGACGACAGCGGGTGAAAACAGATCGTCCAAAACCGGTCGAGTACACATGGACGCCGCCGGAATCTGCCGGTTGGGGCTTTGTTGCGGCAACCATCGTTTTCACCGGATTGACACTGCTTTTTTTGGCACTGGCTCTTTACTTACGTTAGAAACGAAATGGAGATAGCCGCCCTCGCTTTCTTTATCGCAATATTCGGCGGAGCTCTGTTTCTCTCGGTCCTATTTCTGCTTTATCTGTTTTTCCGGCGAAAGCGGCGTTGATGATTTTAGGAAAAAATATGCAGGCACTTGGAATGATCGAATGTATGGGTCTTGTCGCGATGATCGAGGCTGCGGACGCAATGGTGAAAGCAGCGAATGTGCAGCTCGTCGGATACGAAAAGGTCGACGCCGGGCTGGTCACAGCTATTGTGCGCGGTGAGGTCGGAGCTGTAAAGGCCGCAGTCGACGCCGGTGCGGCCGCTGCCCGTCGAGTCGGCACGGTTACGGCCGTGCATGTAATTCCAAGTCCGCATAGCGAAGTGGACGAAGGCTTACCTGTACTGCACACCGGGGAAACGACGCGAAAGAAAATATCGGGATCAGTGCCGGAAAAATAGTGAAAAGCTAAAAGCGAAAAACTAAAAGTGAATAGTGATTTTCAGTTTGTCCGAATAAAACAAAATCTTTCACTTTTAGTTTTTCGCTTTTAGTTTTTTATTTTTCACTGTTTCTGAGTTGGTTTCGGTGGTTCGACTATTTCTGTGGCAAGCCGACCGGCGCGGGTTACGGCAATTCGTTTTTGTTTATTCGGCCCGTCGTTTACAACAACCTTGATGTTTCGAAAAGTGTTATCGGTCCGGTCGTTAGATGGGATATAACCGATGGAATATTGGGTTCGCAGTTCGTTTGCAATTTCTTTTGCGATGCCGTTAAGTTCGCCGACATCCGCCGGAAAATACGCTTTGCCGCCAGTTTCGGTTGCTAGTCTCTCAAGAAAATCTTTTGCTTTTCCTTGGGCGCTTTTTGTGATGAAGCCCTTTTTGTCATCCAGCTCCCGCAAAAAGCCGACAACGTAGATTTGCACCTCGGTTTCGCGAAGAAGATCGAAAAGCTGCTTCTGGGTATAATAGCTGGTTTTATCTTCTCCATCGGAAACCAATACCAAGGCGCGCCGTTTACGGTCAGCGGACGTGATGGATTTTTCGTATTCGGTAATTCGGTTTGCAGCAAGATAAACAGCATCTATTATTGCGGTTTGGCCGCCTTCAATATAGAGATCGTCAAGCGCTTCATTAAGATCGGTCTTTTTCGATGTAAAATCTCTGAGAATTTCTATCTTGTCTGAACTTATAAATCGAATAATGCTTGTTTCATCAGCCGGCTTGTTTGTTGCAACAAGTATCTTTCCCGCTTCTATAACCTGTTCTATCTGCATACGCAGCGAACCGGAGTTGTCCACAACTATCGAGTAGTTGGTAGGAACGTCCGACTGCGAGAAAAACCCGATTTCCTGCTCGACGCCGTCCTCGAAAACCTTGAATTCATTTTGTTTAAGATTGGCGATCGGCCGATTGAAACGGTCGATAACCCGGACGTGTAGGTTTACGAGCTCCGTCTCTACCCTGACGATCTCGTCCTCTTCCTTGATCACGGGCGGTTTCGGTGTCGGGGTTGCGGCGGGTTGGGCGGTAACCTGTCGGTCGCGGTTCGACGTTTGGGCCGAACTGCGCCCGGTATCGAGTAACACATCGGCCCACAAAGCAAAAAGGCCAGCAGCAAAAAGTAAAATGATTGTTCGTTTCATCAAATATTAACCGTACATCTAACGATAGCTCGCGGCCGGAGTGGCGTAATAGCCCTCGCGGCTTCGGACGGTTAGACGCGGTAATCCGCGTGGAGGTTTGACCCGAACTTTGACCTTGCGCCATTTTCCGTCGGGTTGAAAATCTGACGGTGTATAGCCTATCGAATATTGGTGCCGCAGTTCAAGAGCAATACGTTCAAAAATCTCGTCCATTTCGATGTTGGTTGTGGGGTAGAACGATTTTCCTCCGGTTACTGCGGTCAGCTCGTCCAGAAAAGCCTGACCCTGCATTCCTATGCTGCTGCCTACATCACTGCGGTCGATGATACCGACAGCGTAGGTCACGACATCCGATTCTTTCATCAATCGGCGAACTTCGCCGAAATTGTAGCGGGATGCATTGTCCTGACCGTCGCTGATGATAAGAAGCGCCCGTTTTTGGTGCGTGCCGCGGGTTACTCGTTCAAGACCCAAATATACCGCATCGTAAAGCGCCGTGTTCTGACGTGGCTGGACCAAAGTAAGCTTTTGCAATACGGCGTCTCCGTCTCGAGTCCGATCCATAAGCAATTGGGCACGGCTATTAAACGCGATCAGGAAATACTCATCCGATGGGTGGCTTGTGTTTATGAATCGCTTCAAGGCCGTTCTCGCCCGGCCGATCTTCTCGCCGTCCATTGATCCTGAGACATCGAAAAGAATGCCAACCGAAACCGGAGCGTCACTGTCGCTAAAAAAACTGATTTCCTGCTCCCTGTTGTTGTCAAAAATGGTAAATGATTCCCGTGTCAAACCGGAAACGTATCTGCCGTAAAGATCAGTAACAGTTAATGTTAGAGTTACAAGGTCGGTTTTTACGGGAATCGGTTTTTCGTCCTCGTCGATCGGCGGAGTGGCTTGCGGGGTTTGGGCATCGACCTGTGAAAACGCCAGAAAGAACGTTAAGATCAATAAAGCGACATTAAAACTTCGGCCAAAACGGCCCGACGCTTCCACAGCCCATAAAGCCATATTTTTCTCCACTAGGGACAAGATTATTCTATGAGACGAACACAGGTAAAGCAAGATAAAGTTTTTGATGTCTAACATTAGATAATGGTTGTTTCGGCCATGAAAACAAAAGCAATGGCCGCTTGGCGCAACCTTTCACGAACTATTGCGTGTTATAATTCGAGCGTCTCGCGGCGGTCGGATGCATATTGCTCTGTTTTAGGACACTTAACGCATCATTAAACCGGCGGGCATCCCCGATCAGTATGTCAGAATTCATTTGCCGTCTCGGAACGCCGTCTGGCGAAGTGATCACCCGAATGGTCGAAGCGTCCGGTATCGGCGACGCAAAAATACAGCTCGAACGCGAGGGCTATAAGGTCTTCGACATTTCCACGTCCGAAGGCGGCATCTCTTCTTATTTGCCTTTCGGAGGCGGGAAGAAGAACCGCGTAAAACAAGCCGATTTTCTGCTTTTCAACCAACAGCTTTCAGCTCTGCTCCGTGCGGGCATTCCGGTTTTACAGTCGATCGAACTTTTGAAGAATCGTTCGGCGTCTGCCGCTTTGCGCGAGGTACTTGTGGACGTTGAGGACAGGATCAAGAGCGGTTCGCCATTATCCGAGGCCTTTGAGGCTCAGGGAATTTTCCCGAAGATATACACAGCGTCGATACTGTCCGGCGAAAAGAGCGGCGCCTTGGACGCCGTTTTACTGCGTTTTGTCGATTATCTTCGCCGAAGCGTTGCGCTGGCGCGAAAACTACGTGGGGCTCTCGCCTATCCGGCGTTTTTACTGATCGTGGCTACCTTTATGGTCGCCTTTCTAACGTTGTATATAGTCCCGAGAATGTCCGATCTTTTCCGCAATCTGAATTCCAATCGCGGACTGCCGACGATAACCGTCGTCATTCTTGCTATCTCAAATGCGCTGGTGGCGAATATATGGTGGGTCTTGCCGCTCGTGCTTATTGTCGGGGCCGGGCTTTTCATTTGGTTTCGTACCGAGAGCGGAAAACTGCTTCTGCACAAGACCTTGCTAAAGCTTCCCGTTGCCGGAATGCTAATAAAACAGATGGCGACGGCTCAGCTTGCGCGTTCGCTTTCGACCCTGCTTTCCGGCGGCATCACAGTTCCCGATTCGTGGGAGATAGCCTCTCAAGCGCTGAACAATCTTGAACTCAGGCGACGCAGCCAGGCTGTTTTGCCTATGATCCGCGAGGGCCGAGGATTTACCGATTCGCTTGCAAAGGCTGAATGGATACCCGAATTGGGCCTCGATATGATCGGTATCGGCGAACGTTCGGGCAGCTTGCGCGAAATGCTCGATGAGGTAGCGGCATTTTACGACGCCGAAGCCGAGGTAAAGCTCGAACAGCTTACAACTCTTCTGGAACCGGCCATCCTCGTTGTAATGGCTATCGTGGTTGTAGCCATATTGCTCGCAATTTACCTACCGATCATAGACACTATCTCCGCCGGGCCGATGGGCGGCAAGAGACAGTAAGTACTAATTAGCATGAACGAAACAACCAATACAGCAACGGTAAACATTTCCTCGCCGAAGATCGAGCTTTCCGATTTTCTCGAAAACGAACCGCCGGAGGTTATCGAGGCGAAACAGCTCGCAAAACGGTATCGTCTGCCTTATATCGACCTTCTGCCGCCGGACCAGGAATCTCCCATCGATTACGAAGAACTGGCGAAGATACCGGTCGAAATGATGCTTCGCAACCATTTCGTTCCGTTAAAACGAGAAGGCCGCAATCTTCACGCGGCGATGGCCGACCCCACGAATCTGGAACGGCTGGATGAGATAGAAAACGCCTTGAACGTCCGCATCGTTCCCTACATTGCAACGCAGGGAGCCATAGACGTAATTCTGAAACGCGGCGACGCGACTCAGCGCGTGCTTCAGGAAGCAGCTTCCGGTTTTAAGATCTCGCTCGTAAAAGAAACGGAGCAGGGTGAAGAAGTGCTCGACCTCGACCGCCTTGCGACCGATTCCGAAATGTCGCCGATCATCAAGCTCGTCGATACGATCGTTTACAACGCGATGGAGTCCCGGGCGTCCGACATTCACATAGAAGCCGGCGACCGCGACGTTCGCGTCAAGTTCCGCATAGACGGCGCTCTGTATGCAAAGGTCGATCCCATCGACCTGGCCTATCATCAAACGCTGATCTCGCGCATTAAGGTCATGTCCGAACTCGACATCGCGGAGCGCCGAGTGCCGCAGGACGGACGTTTTCGGGTTCGCTACAAGGGCCGCACGGTGGATTTTCGTGTTTCGATTTTACCAGCGGCTTTCGGCGAAAATTGCGTAATTCGTATTCTGGACAAGGAACAAATATCGGAAGAATTCAAGAATTTGAGCCTCGATGTCGTAGGATTTGACCCTGAGGACATTCAGCGGTTCAGACTTTATATAAAGGAACCTTATGGCATGGTGCTGGTCACCGGTCCGACCGGTTCCGGCAAGACGACGACGCTTTATGGCGCGTTGAACGAGATTCGCAACGATGAGGACAAGATCATTACGATCGAGGATCCGGTCGAATACGTTTTGCAGGGAATAATGCAGATTCCGGTTAACGAAAAGAAAGGCCTGACATTTGCACGAGGATTGCGCTCGATATTGCGCCACGATCCAGACAAGGTGATGGTCGGCGAAATTCGTGATGAAGAAACGGCGCAGATCGCTATTCAATCAGCCCTCACCGGCCATCTCGTTTTTACGACGGTTCACGCGAACAACGTGATCGACGTTATCGGCCGCTTTATAAACATGGGCGTCGAACCATATAACTTCGTCTCGGCGCTTAACTGCGTGCTTGCCCAGCGGCTTGTGCGCCTTCTCTGTCCGACATGCAAACGCCATTACGAACCGACAAGTGAAGAGCTTTTCGAATCAGGCTTGCGTCCGGAAGATGTTTCAAACCGTGAGTTTTTCCGCAACGTCGGCTGTGACGCCTGCAACCACACGGGCTATCGAGGCAGAACTGCGATCCACGAACTTCTGGATATGTCCGACTCGATCCGCGAAATGATAATCGAACGGCGTCCTGGTTCAGAGATCAGGAAGCAGGCGCAGAAAGA
>JBQTJB010000259.1:0-5158 GCA_052387555.1 Blastocatellia bacterium
ATAGCTCACCGTCGACGTTTGAGTGACGGAGTTCCTAAAAAAATACCCTGGTCGTGGCCTTATCGATTTTTCGAGAGTCGGATTTAACAATCAATTCAACCAGGCATTGGTATATACAAGCTCAGAGAGTGGAGGCAAATCGGGCAGGGGATATTATGTTCTGCTCGGTAAGAAAAATAGTAGTTGGGAAATAGAGGAAAAAATCGAATTTTGGGTCTCTTAATTAGACCGACCTGAACGATTCGCAGAACCCCGTCACTCAAACGTCGACGGTGAGCTATGACGGTTTTGGGCGAACCGTCTCATCCCACCGGCCCGACACAACGCGATTCGTCAAACAATCTTAAGTACACGACATATAGCTATAATCAGGACGGGAGCATCTTATCGATGACGGATGGACGCGGCGTGGTAACGAATTACACATACAACTCTCGCGGGCTGGTAACGAATATCGGTTGGGACGTCGGGAGCACAGGCGTAACCGATCCTGCGGACGTGGCTTTCAGCTATGACAACGCCGGTAAAAGAACGCAGATGACCGACGGTTTGGGGACGGTCAATTACGAACACAACTCGCTTTCGCAGATGACGGGCGAGACGCGCTCGTTCAGCGACACGAACACAGGATTCCCAAACAACACAGCCGGTTTGAACTATACGTACACAATCGGGGGCCAGTTGAAGTCATACGGTGCGGAGTTCGGCTCAAACCGTACTGTGACTTCTGCATTCGATCAGATCGGAAGACTGACCGGCGCGACCGCGACATTCGACGGCCACGGCAGATTAAAGACCTCGCACCGACCAGAACAGCGTGACACGAGCAACAATCTCAAATACACGACCTACAACTACAATCCGGATGACAGCATCTCAAACGAAACGGACGCCAGAGGTGCTGTGACAAATCGCATTTACAATTCGAGAGGATTGATTGAACAGCAGAGTTATGCCGTTCCACAGGGTTCGACAATTCCGGTTCCGGGCAACGTAAGTTTCCAGTATGATAATGTCGGAAATCGAACCCAGATGATCGATCAGACGGGAACAAAGACCTATCAATACGATTCTTTATCACGACTGACTTCCGAGACAAAACAGTTCAACGGCCAGAACAGTTCTCCGACCAACGCCCTCACACTTTCGTATCAGTACCATCTTGGCGGAGAACTCAAAAGTATTACCGAACCGTTCGGCCAGCGAATTGATTACGAAACCGACAAGATCGGCAGACTCAGTCAAGTAACGGCCAGTACTCCGATACAACCGACGTCATATCCGGCGCCGCCTTACCTTCTAAGCAATGTTCAGTACTACGCATTCGGAGCGGTAAAAGGCATGTCATACGGCAGCGGGGCAACGATGAGCCAATCATTCAACAATCGTTTGCAAGTTTCTGAACACAAAGTCAGAGCGGTCCCGTACTGGGCTCAAAGCCCTCCTTGGTCAAACCTGCACGCGATAAACATGGAGTACACCTATCTTTCGGATGGGCGAATTAACTACTCAAAGGCCGTAACTATAAATAATACGGACTCAATTGCTGACCGCGGCTATAAGTACGATCAGGTCGGCCGAATCACGAACGCAACTACGGGTGCCGAGGCGCGCGGCGGAATCGAGCCAAATGCTGAGCAACGACCTTATCGTCAGAACTTTTCCTATGATGTTTGGGGAAATGTTACGACACGGGACGCGTGGCAATGGGCGCGTCACGAAAACACCCAACATCTATATTCGAATAACCGCGAGTCAACTTGGTCTTATGACAATGACGGGCGGTTGACAGAGAGTCAACGGCTCTTTGGAACCTTTACTGAGCGTTTCCAATATGTTTTCGATGCGGCAGGCGGGCTTGCCACAAATATCAGCGCTACGGCACCGCAATGCGAAGACCCAGGCACAACAAGGACGATATGGCTTTGGAACGACGGCGATGGGCAGGCGGCAGCTAAGCGGATCAATGCCAGTAACAGCCAGCACCCGTCAATGGTCGAATACGAAAGATTCTTTATTCGCTCAAGCGTTCTGAATCAGGTTATTTCCGAGGTCTATAACAACGGAACTCGAAATGTCACGTACACATATGCCTTTGATACAGTACTCGCTAGGCAGCAGCATGGATTCGTTGCAGGATGGGAGCACCGCGATCCAAGCAATGCGCAGTATTCAAATACCTTAATTGACGAGTACGGCGGAACCGACAGCGGCGGAACGATGTTCGACCCTGCCGGCTCGAACGTGGGAGCAGCGAGTTCCTCAACGCAGTGCAACAGCAACTTGTTCGACGACTGGTGGAATTACCATTTCGGTCCCGCCCGTCGAGGCGGTTGCTATTTCGATGGCGTAGAGCATCATTGCAGTTTCTCTATGAGATTTTTGTTAGGTGATTCCGCAGTATTGGGACCGGCTCAGGAATGGAGGTTGGTGCGGAATCCCAGATCAGGAGAAATTGGCTGGGGACAATTCAAAGCATACGCAAATGATATGGCCGGGTGGTGGCGTGATTTTTCCGGGCCAACTTCAGAGGGCGACATAGTTCGTGTTGGCACCGATTCCGTTCATATCCCATTCGGTTCAAATCGCAACGCATACTTGCCGTCGCCAGTGGGAAGCCGGCGCGCATCGGTCGGTCGCGAGCCGGTTAATGACAGGGAGGAACGCGAACGGATTCGGGATCAACACAAGAATGATCCGCCGCCGGAAATTCCTTGCATTCCTGGAACATTGCAATTTGGAATTCACGGAACGGGAGCTCTCGGTCCGGTTATTGGGACGGGTGGAACCGGTTTGGCTTTTGACGGTTCGGGAAATGTAGGGTGGTATTATGAAGGTGGCGTCGGTGGTGGTGGAGGAATTCGCGGACGGATAGGTATTCAAGGAACTGTCAGCAATGCAAATCAGATCAGAGATTTAGAGGGTCAGTTTGTAAATGTTGGTGGGGGAGGCGGAGAAGGCGTCGATGGGTCCGTTAGTTTCGGAACTGGCACTAGTAATTATACTGGTCAACCAGTAGCCACAGCTTCTGTTTCAGGCGGTGCGGGCGGAGGTGTCAGTGGCGGAGCAACTGTTACAACCACAGGTTTTTTCGGCAAGATTAATATCTGGGATGCTCTTGGGTTTCGCCGAAGGAGTCAAAATGGTTGTAAGTGAGCGAACTAGGAAAATACTAGTATATTCGGCTTATCTTTTTGCAGTTTCATTGGCATTTGTTTGGGGTGCCGTGAACCAATACTGGAACGGACGGCTGCCGACCGCGCCCGATGAGTCAACGGGAAGAATATACGTACTGCACTTTCACGGAACGGACGGTTATGCAAATGGGACTGAGATCGCAATTTTTTGGGGTTTGCCATTTGCGGCACTTGGCTTGGCTATAGTCGTTGATATGATCGACCGTTACCTTGATAAGAAAAACAAAAATGCCAAATGAGACTTCGATTACGCGAATCGCCCTTTTACTATGAGACAGAATCATTTCAACATCACAATAGTCTTATTATTTTTCGTTTTTCTTATTTTGGGGTGCACCGAGGCAAAAAACGCGAGGCCTGCTGCTGAGTTTGCGATTGCAGAATTTCACGAGCGATTTAACCATGGTCAAATCGGAGAAATTTATCACGCCGCCCATTCGAATTTTAAGGCGGCAACGACGGAAGACGAATTCAACAAATTAATGAACGCTGTGACCCGTAAGCTTGGCAAAGTAAAGTCAACAACCAATCAAAACTGGAATGTGAAGGCCTTTAACCTGACAACCACTATTGTGATGGTGCAAAATACAGAATTTGAACAAGGGAAAGGCACTGAAACTTTCACCTTTGCGATAGACGGCGAGAAAGCTGTATTGCTAGGCTATTATATCAACTCAAGCGATTTGATTTTTAAGTGATTCGTAGGTTGAAGCGATATTCTTGGCCGCCCCCGGTGAACGGTGAGATGCAATTACGACTAAACCAGTGATCCATCCACGTTGAAACACAGATTCGAACTCCAACAATTCACGCCCGTTTGGGCTGTAGGGGATCAACTTGCATTTACCCAAGATCCCCGGCGCCGAACGAAAGCTGGCTTGACGGAGTAGGCCGCGTACGGATGTCAAGAACCGAGCATCCGGGAAGCACGGGCGGCGAGGTTGTCACCGCCTGGAGCGAGATGGTCCCGCGTGACGACGATCCGCAAACGCTGGACGTGGACGGACTGGACGCAGGACGACGCGGGCGCAGGTTATATCATCAACCCGCGAGTGACCGAAACGCGGGTCGGCGACGGGACTAACAGAAAGCGGCACTATTTGCGCTTTGTAATTAGTCAAAATTTACACGTAACAACATTCGGTTCAATTTAGCACTGGAGGGTTATATGAATTCTATTAAGATCCTGATTCTAATTGTTTTGGTATTTATTTTTGCTTCATCCAAGGGCAATGCTCAGATACTCCTTGCGGGTAATGGCGACCCGCAGAATACTTACAAGACTGAGAAACTTGAGCGGTATTCGAATTTGGGTACAGACATTTCAAAACATGCAAATTTAAAGATATTTTTACGAAAGTTAGAATATCGATTTAATGAAATGTTGTTTTTAGACATTGCCCTCTTAGCAAGAACAGAAGAAAATCTCTATTTTCCGACTGATTTAGATATTAAGATGAATGTAACTAACAAATCTGGAAAAACACTAAAGGTTGTAGGACTCTATGTTGTTGACTTTATGAAACCTTCTTTCGTACTAAGTAAAGATACATTAATTATTCGGTCTTTCCGGCTAATAATAGGTTGTCAGAGTGACGAGTACAAAGTTCCATCCGAAATTACCAATTCAAACGATAACAAAATCTTGTTTGATAACAACTTATTTCAAACACAAGCAGAGGGGTGTATTGACGTCGATAAATCAGAACAATTGCTGATTTCCGCGGAGTTAACAAATAGAGTAGTCTCGATTCCTCAAGATAACAGATTTACAAAGACGGCAGTTGGAAAAATAAAAAGTAATGTCCTAAACATTTCGGTACTACAATAACGGCGGTTACTTCCCGCACCCGATACGACATCGCCGGTTCGCCGGTCGCGCGGCTTGACCCGCTCAATAGAAAAGTTGCGATCAATTACGCCGACAACTTCAACTCGACCGGGAATCCGGCGACGTTTGC
>JBQTJB010000260.1:0-1635 GCA_052387555.1 Blastocatellia bacterium
AATTCTTAGGAGACCGAAATTGGACGGATGCCGAGAAGAGCCTTCAACGGGCAATAGAGCTCGATCCAAATTATTCCGATGCATTTCTGAGATATGGCTATTTTCTTACGAATTTCGGTAGATTCGATGAAGCACTGGAGAAATTGGGCAAGGCCCGCGAGTTGAATCCGCTTTCGCCCATCGTGCAGGCGAATACCGGACTCGCATACTTGTGTGCCCGGCAATATCCTCAGGCGATCGAGCAACTCGAACGGACGGCAGCGGAGAATCCGGAATTTCCGCTTCCGCAATGGCTTTTGGGTACGAGTTACGAAGCCATCGGCGATGGCGAAAGGGCGTTTGCTGCAAACATGAAGGGCTTGGTGATAGAAGGTAGCGACGAGTTCGCCGCCCATCTTCAGAACGTTAAAGATACCGACGGGCTTGAGGCAGCAAACCGCTTGTGGCTCGACGAGATGGTCAAAAACCGGCAACTGGCTACGAATTCCGCGCTCTCGGTTTCCCTGCGAGCTGCGACCGTAAAAGATCGCGAACAAACGCTCTATTGGCTGGAAAGAGCGATCGACGAAGGAGATCGCACAATTGTCGGGATCGAATATCTTGCGAAATACGATTTCGTCCGCGACGATCCGCGTTTTCAAGCCGTAGCAAACAAACTGTCGTTTTGAAATCGGAAGTAAATTTTCTCTGACCACGGTTGGTTACGAAGCCTTGGAAGCTGTGGCAGCAGTCGTCGCATTCGTTGCATTTAGCCCGTATCCGCATTCTTACTTTTAATAGAGTATGGCGTACCCGATATCAGTTGCCGCGGCGCAAGAGGCTTGAAGCCCCGCCGCCTGTCTGCTCTACCTACCGAGCGTTCTTCTTCAGTTGTCCTGGATAACCCAACAGAGTTCTAATTCCGCGTTTGTTCCAAATAAAATAGGAGCTTCAAAAAAATTCCAAAGCCCCGTTTAACCATGTAAAAACTAGATTTAGCTTACGCTGAGAACGACGTGCCGCAGCCGCAGCCGCCGGTAGCGTTCGGATTCTCGAACGTAAAGCCCGAACCCATCATGTTGGACGTGTAATCAACGACCACGCCGTTCAGGTACTGTGCCGAGAACATATCGACGAAAAGCTTGATGCCGAATTTGTCGAGAATAAAATCTCCCTGCTTCGATTCTTCCTCGATATTCAGGCTGTATTGAAAACCCGAACATCCGCCCGGAACGACGCGAACGCGAAGACCCGCGGTTTCCGGCAGATCATCTTCGCCGGCAAGAAACTTCTTGATCTCAACCGCCGCGCTTTCGGTTACGTTCAATTCAACATTAGGTGCTGCAACTGCTGACATATTAAATATGACTCCTGTCAAAAAATCAGACTCGCCAAAGCGAATCCTTACCTTTAAGTCAATATTATACTAGATGTCGAAAAAGCTCAAGTTTTCATTAGTGCTTCCAAGTAGGGGCGGGTCTTGTGCCCGCCCGCTTATTGCCGGAATGCGGGCATCTTTGCCCGCATGAGTGAAAGGAAAAAAAGAGAGGGTGTCTGAAAACGAGGCTGATGAGAGCGAAGCAGGAAATTCAGGTTTGTTTTATTTCAGTGTCTTCGGTGTTTTTCCGCGTGCTCCGTGGTTATGCTTGAAAGCCG
>JBQTJB010000261.1:0-3442 GCA_052387555.1 Blastocatellia bacterium
GGGGAATCGGAAATTCGAAACGTTCGATGCTTCGAATTGTATCAAACGATGCATTGAAGGATATTGATTTTTCTCTAATTTCCGGCGAAACGTCTGTCAGTTTCTCCGACAATGTAACTGGTTTTTGCACGGACGATAAGATTTGGCCGCATTACGCGGACTTTGATCTGCTTTCGCTCGCCTTTTTGGCCCACGGTTTCCGGGTAATATCCAAGCGAATACTGTCTGCGAAGTTCTTCCGCAATTCCGGCAAATGCGGCGTCCATATTCATAAGCGTATCCGCCTCGAACTTTCGTCCGCCGCTGTTCTGCGCAAGCGTTTCCATATATTTCCTGCCAAGCTCATAGGCATTTGCGCTTACTCCGCCGCCCTGTGCATTCGGAATCGCTCCGCCCAGAATTATTCCTATGATGTTTCCCCAGCCTCCCCCTCCGCCGCGACGGTTTCCACCACCGTAGCCGCCGCCAAAACCGTCCCGTTGAGTGTTATAGCGGACCGGATAGATGAGAACGTCGGTTTCTTCGGCATCCTGAACTGTGCTTTGATAGCTCGAACGCCGCGATGTGGTATCCACACCGTCCGTGAAAATAACCAGGGCTTTTCTGCCTTCGATACCGCTTAAAGCTCGGTTGATGGCGTAATCGACTGCTTCGTAGAGACTCGTCCCGTCGCCAAACTGTGCCATTCTGATCGCGTTGCGAAGCTGGCTGCGGTTGCTCGTGGGTTGGCTAAGCACGCGCACGTTGTCGTCGAAAGCAATGACCATCACGCGGTCATTCGGGCGAAGCTGATTTACGAAAGCAATCGCGGAATTGTGGATCTGATCGATCTGATAAGCAGTCGAAGGGCTGACGTCGATCATCAGCACGACGGTGAACGGTTTTTCGACCGACTGAAAGTAATCGACCTTTTGCTCTACGCCGTTCTCAAAGATCCCAAAGTCTTTTTGGCTCAGTCCGGAAACGAAACGGCCGTCGCGATCAAGCACCGATACCGGCATGGTAACAAGATTCGTTTCGACTTTTACGACTTCGTTTTCTTCGTCGGTTACAGGTTCGGTTACCGCCGGAATTTCAGAGCGTTTCTTGTCGCCGCCTTTCAGAACCGGAGCCTGGCGGCCGGTTCTTTGCGGGTCTTCGGCGTCATAAACGGCGGCGGGCGTAGGCGTCGGGACTACACGCGGCCGCGACGAACCGCTCGTCTGGCCAAAAACCGCTACACTTAATGTCCCCAAACAAATCAGCGTAAATGCCAACCTTTTAATCATCTTCGAATCTCCGCTCTGAAGAGTACTTTGGGGAAAGCGTTGGTTTTGATTAAAACCCGGTTGTTTTAGATGCCATCAAAATTCAGCCGAAAAGCAGGTATTTTGCCAGTCCGAAAAGTCCTCCGGAAAGAACGACTAAAAGAACGTCTGCCTTAAGAAAGTAAAGCGAGATAAATGCCGCCGCGGCGAGGACAACTCCAAAGGCATTAACGCTGTCCGGCATAAAAATAACCGTCGAACCGAAGATGATCGAAAGACTAAGAATTACTCCCACGACCGCAGCCGTAACGAAAATCAGAGCTCCGCTCAGCTTTTTATTTTCCTGCAACCTTTCGACGTATGGCGCCCCCAAAAAGACGAACAAAAACGACGGCAAAAAAGTTGCAAAAGTCACGAGTAATGCACAGACGACGGCAAAAACCACCTGATCGTATTGCCCGGCATTCTGCCAACCGGTCATAAACCCGATAAATTGTAAAACCATTATGAGCGGGCCTGCGTGGTTTCGGCCAGAGCGAGGCCGTCAACTGCCTGCTCAGCAGTGATCCAGCCCGCTCCGACCGCTGCTTGATTAACATAAGCAAGAACCGCATATGCTCCGCCGAAAGTAACGAACGCTGCCTGCGTAAAAAATAGATAAAGGCTGACCGAAATATTTTCGAAACCGAACACTGCCGTGGCGACGCTCATGGGAACTGCCCATAAGACAATGCAGGTAACCGCGACTTTAAGAGTATAAGATCGGGTTTGCGGCGCAACAGTTTCCGACCCTTCGTTATTTGACGCCTCGCCGCGGCTCCAAACAAAGCCGAATATCAAGGCAGCCAGGACGATCACTGGAAACGGGATGTTCAGAAACTGAACTGCAACGAACGAAACGGCTGCAATGACGACATGCGCCGCCGATTTCAGCGAACGCTTTCCGATTTTGATCACCGCTTCGACGACGATCGCAACTACGACTGGTTTGAAGCCGTCCAGAACTGCAGCGATCTCATTAACATGACCGAACCTTGCATATATGAAAGAAAGAATGAGCAGGAAAACAATCGAAGGGATTACAAAAAATGCTCCGGCGGCTATTCCACCTTTTATCCCGTGCAGCCGCCAACCGTTATAGGCGGCAAGCTGCTGTGCCTCAGGGCCGGGCAGCAACATGCAAAAATTCAGAGCGTGTAGAAAGCTTTCTTCGCTGATCCATTTGCGGCGTTCGACCAGCTCCCTGTGCATTATCGCAATCTGACCGGCCGGGCCGCCAAAGGAAGTGAAACCGAACTTGATCCAAAATTTAAGAGCCTCGCGAAACGAAACATCTGGGTGTGTTTTAAGGTCGTTTCCTTCGGCGTTTACCATGATTTGAGCAATATTCTAGCACGAGTTGAGTATTTCGACGGCCATGTCGTGAAATGTCCGGCGGACAGAGTTGATATTGACGAACGGCAGTGAGTGATTATGAGTGCGGTTTGTCAGCAGCACGAAAATGCGTTCCTTTACGGGGTCGATCCACAGCGACGTGCCCGTAAATCCGTTGTGCCCAAAGCTTTCCGGCGACATCTTCGTCCCGGCAGTGGAATCCTTTGTCGAGGCAAGCTGAAACGCAAATGAACGGTCTTCGTTTAAGCCTTTGGTAAAATTTGTGCGAAACAGCTTGCAGGTTTCGGGTTTAAGAAGCTGTGTGTAATTTGGCAGGAACTGCAAAGCGATCTTGAAAACTTCTTCGGCAGTGGAAAACAAACCGGCGTGGCCCGCCGCGCCACCCATAAACCAGGCGTTTCCGTCGTGAACTTCGCCCCAGATCAAATGACTGCGGATTGCGGATTGCGGAATGCGGAGTTCGGGAAACTTTTCGATGGACGTTTGGCGCTCGTATTCATTGCCAAACTCGCTCGCCGCCGTTTCGCTTCGAAGGGAATCGGTACCGCAATAGAAAGTACGCAGCAACTGAAGTCTTATGGAAATCTCATTGCTCTGAATTACAATTGGCAGCGCTCCAGTCATTATCTCGATTAAAAACCCAAGCAACAAAAAATTAAGATCGCTGTACACCACGTCTTGAACTACGGCGGGGGTTTCGGATTTAAAAATCTCATCCTTAATAAATTCCTTAATCCGGTCAAGATTCTCGCTTGAAAAACCGTAATCATACGGGTCAATTTCCGGGGCTCCCGCTAACA
>JBQTJB010000262.1:0-26992 GCA_052387555.1 Blastocatellia bacterium
TCCTTGTAGAACAACACGTTCCCGCCTTTTGCGTGAATGCAGAAAAAAGGCGGCTTCGTCCCTTTCGGCTGGATCGCCACGATCGACGACTCCGGCTCTTCCCATCCTTCCATCCTGATGATCTCAGCCAGCCGCTCGATCGTCCCCGCTTCGAACAGCGTCGCCAGCGGTATGTTCTTCTTGAACGTCTCCTCCACTACCGTAAACATCCTCACCGCCTTCAATGAGTGCCCGCCAAGTTCGAAGAAGTTCTCCCGCACCCCGATCTTCTCCACTCCCAGCACCTCTCCCCAGATCCCCGCCAGCTTCTCCTCCGTCTCGTCCCTCGGTGCCTCGTATCCTTCTCTCTCTTCACCTCCGCTTCTCCCTATCTCAGGCAATGCCTTCCTGTCCACCTTCCCGTTCGGCGTCAATGGCAGCCTTTCAAGTGCTGCAAATTGGGAAGGTACCATGTGCTCAGGCAGCTTTGTCTTCAGATACCGCCTTATCTCCCCTATGTCTACCCCCTTCCTTCCCTTCGCAACCACGTACCCAGCCAGACGCTTGTCCCCTGCCTCGTCCTCCCGCGCCACCACTACGGCTTCACGCACATCCCCGTGCTGCAACAGCACCGCCTCGATCTCTCCCAACTCGATCCTGAATCCCCGTATCTTTACCTGATCGTCGATCCGCCCAAGATACTCGATCTCCCCATTTGCCTGATACCGAGCCAGATCCCCAGTCTTGTAAAGCCGCCCTTCCCCGCTCGCTTCGATTGGATCCCGGATAAACCTCTCCGCCGTCAACTCCGGCTGGTTCAGATAACCCCGAGCCAACCCCGCTCCGCCAATGTGCATCTCCCCGGCCACCCCAACCGGCAGCGGCTCCAGATTCCCGTCAAGTATATAAACCTGCGTGTTCCCTATCGGACGTCCGATTGGAGCAATTCGAGTATTATCATCAATTTCTTTTTCGATATGAGAGACAGAAATTATTCCGGTTGTTTCTGTCTGACCAAACATGTTGACAAGTCTTGCATCCGCTTTGAACCGTGAGCTGATGGCATTTGCTAACTCCAACGGAAGAGCCTCGCTAGCAGACAACATCAAACGAACACTATCGATATATGAAACTTCAGTATCCAAGCTTTCAAGCATAGTGAGGCAGCTACGCCAAAAAGTAGGAACAAAATCAAGAACAGTAATTCTCTGTCGATGAATCAGCTCAAACAACGCCTTAGGGTCGCCCATTCGATCCGTTGTCGCTATAACCACGGTTGCGCCGATGGAAAGCGGCGCCATCAACTGCCTGACCGAAGACGAAAAGGAAATCGAAGCAGAGTGAAGGTAACGGTCTGCCTGTTTTAGGCCTACAGCCTGCGGAAGCTCTCGCACGTAATTGCTTAAGCTGCCATGAGTTATCATGACGCCTTTCGGCTCTCCGGTTGTGCCTGACGTATAAATTACATATGCAAGATTTTCAGGTTTCTGCGAAATCACAGGGGCGATATCCGATTCTTTCGAAATTTCATCCGCCTGGGCGTCAAATATAATTACAGGAGCGATAACATTACTAAAAGTTCCTGCAAGGTTCTGTTCAGTTATAATGATGGAGGCTTTAGAATCCTCAAGCATGTAATCCAACCGATTTTTTGGATAGGAGGGATCCAACGGAACATATGCTCCACCGGCTTTGAGAACTCCGAGGATACATATAGTCATATCGAGAGATCGCTCGACGCATATGCCAACCAACTCTTCCGGCCCGACGCCTTTTGAAATTAGAAAGTTAGCCAGCCTGTTAGCACTTTCGTTTAACTGTGCATAACTAAGTGATTGATCCTCCGCGACCACAGCCACAGCCCCTGGATGAAGAAGCACCTGTTCCTCAATCAGTTGATGAACTAAAGCAGTTGGTCTGATTCGACCGGGTTTTATGGCTGTTTGAATATGCAAAATTAGTTAGTGTTAATCCTGGCCGTAGCAATAAGGTGGTGCGTGCCGGCGGATTTGTTGATGGTTTTTTCTTCAGCGGACTGGAATCCGTTTACAATATTGCCGAACATGCTTTTTGCGATTGTTGCCGGTTCGCGCATGGACCAGGATTTCAGACCCATTTTCCGGTACTTTCCGCCGAGTATCGCATAATCGACCTGTACTTCATCAAAGTGATTTTTCAAAAGACTTTCGAGTTGCTCTTTTCGGTAATGCCGTTTGTGATCCGGATTCTTATTCTCCACCCAGTCGCCGTTTGGCGTGGTCATCAGGAAAACACCACCGGGCTTGAGCACCCGCGATATTTCGCTGACAAACAAATCATCTTCTTCCACGTGTTCCAAAACTTCTACTGAAACCACAACGTCAAAACTCTTGTCCGGCAGATCCGACCGGGTCATATCGCCAAGCAAGACATTTTGCACGTTGCTTCGCAAGCGTTTGACCTGCCCGATAATCTGTTCATTAACGCCGAGGCCGAGTTTCATTTGAATGTCGGATTCTCGTGGAAGATCTATGATCGTAATAAGCGAATCCAACCCTATGGTGTAAGGAGATTTCCTGCCGCCGACATCGAGCATATTCGGTGTCCCGGAAAATTCGCGTATGATTCTGTTCAGCCGTCGGCGGACTGTTTTGTATAACGGCGGCAACACAGGCTCTAAACAAATCCTGCTTAATTCATAGAGTTTCATCGCAATTCAATTCTTTCAACGTCACGAAAGCCGTTGTTCAGCTTTTTGCCAATCTTGTTCGGTATCGATATTTGCGCTAAATGCATTGTCTATCTCGTAACCAAAAACCTTGTCACCATAAAGGCTGTTTTTACCTAGTACGGTTTCGCACGAAGACACATAAACAGAGCCATCCCGGTGAAAAGCAGTTGGTAAATCCTGGCGTCTCGGAATCGGTTCGCTGTCTCCGGTGGAGATTGCCAGGCGCCCATCATCACTGTTGAAATAGACCCATTTCGGATTGTGTTCATGTGGAACCTGCAAAACGCTTATTACACAAGTCGCCTCGGTTCGATTAAACAACCGGACACATTCATCTATGTCGTCCGAGCGGCGAAAAGGATTTGTCGGCTGCAACAAGCAAATTGCATCGTAATTGTCTCCATTTAATGAAAGAGTTTCGAGAGCATGACGAACAACGGCCAGGCTTGGTGTATTGTCTTCCGCTAAATTCGCCGGCCGCATGAATGGAACATCCAGACCGCAGTCTCGGCCAATCTTGGCAATTTCTTCATCTTCTGTGCTTAGCACGACTCGCGTTAGGGTCTTTGCGGCCAATCCTGCTTCCGCCGTGTAGGCCAGCAAAGGTTTGCCGTTAAGAATGCGAATGTTCTTTCGCGGAACTCCTTTCGAACCGCCACGCGCGGGAATCAAACCCAGGATCCTATTCATTAAAAGAAGAAACTTAAATTGGTCTCAGTAAGATAGCCGCTTCTGAATATCGAGCGTTGCCGTCATCAAAAGCCTTGCAATCCTTTCGCCTGCTTTTCCATCGCCATAAAGCTCGTCGGCATCGTACCGGCCTCGCCCTACTTGATGTTCGGTCGCGCGTTGAATCGCTTCTACCTGATGTTCTACGTCTATCACATTCTGGCCGCGTTCTCTTCCCGATTGACGCGAACCGATATTTACAACCGGCACGCCAAGATACGAGCATTCACGAATTCCAACGCTTGAATTGCCTATAAGACACTTGCTGTTGTAAAGCAACCGTAGAAAGTCGGTCGGCGACATGTTCTTGAAGAAGTGCATCTTCTTCGGTTTGACCGTTTCGCGAAACGACCTGATGCCATTCGATGTCCCATCGGCACCCGCATCCACGTTCGACCAAAACCAAAGTGTCGGCAGCCCGACGTTGTGAACCGCTTCGAGCGTTTTTGTTACCTGTTCACGAGCAAGCTTGTATTCCGTAGTAACAGGATGCTGCATTACAACCACATATCCATTAAGCAGCCGATCAAGATCGCCGACGCCGCCATACTTCGAAAAAGGATCAAAGTTTAATGAACTGTCTGGCAAAATTTCCGTTGCCACGTCTATCGAAGGGCACCCGGTAATAAATATCTTTCTGGACTCCTCGCCCATCTTTTCAACTCTTTCAGCGGCGCATTTCGTAGCTACGAAATGAAGATCGGCGAGTTTTGTAATAGCGTGTCGAACTTTTTCGTCTATCGAACCGGTGACTTCACCGCCCTGGACGTGGACGACCGGAATGTTCATATAAGAGGCAGCGATTGCCGTCGCAAGAGTTTCATAACGATCGGCTATCGTCACTACAACGTCTGGTTTCAAATTGTCAAAAACAGTGGCTAGCTCAAGTAGTCCGATCCCTGTGGTCTTAGCCATTGAGGTCGGGTTCTCCCCCTCCAAAACCATGTAGACTCTGGCCGCAATATCGAATCCATCACGTTCGACGAAATCCACGGCTGTCCCATAGCGATCAAGAAGTGCCGATGCGGCAATTACCAATTGCAGCTCCAACCCCGGCTCGTTTTTAATCGCGGTCAGTGCTGATCTGATCCTGCTGTAACTCGGCCGGGCCGTAACCACGACACACACTTTTCTGGGCATATTTATCTCTATCCGGTGCAAATCGGCTTGCCGGATCTCTTAACAAATCAAATACTTTCCGGCTGGTTAAAGGATGTAAATACTTATATTAGCGGTCAAAGTCCTCAAAACTGAGCATTTCATCAATTTGCACATCACGATTTAGCCGCTTACCGATAAGTTCCGCAAATCTTTCAGCCGGAATACCTGTTCCGGGTTTTTTTAGACGTAAATGATATGCATCAAGAACCGTGCCTTTCGGAAGTTCAGAACTTGTGTACACGCTTTTATTGAAGACTTTTCGTAAAGGTTCGAGTTCGACCGCGGCCACATCTTTCTTCACTGGATTGGCAGTCATGAGTTCGATAGCCCGAACACCCTCCACAAGCTGTTTCAATTCAGATGAAGTAATGGACGAAACCACGTCCGGGCCAAACATTTCTCGACTCATGGTGACGTGAACTTCCAACACTTCAGCGCCCAGCGTAACCGCAGCCAGACCGGCAAAAATATTACCCGAGTGATCGGAAAGCCCGGTTGGGCATTTGAAACGGCCTTTCAGCTCGGCAAGCATGTTTAGCCCGGTCTGTTCGGGCGGGCACGGATATGCGGACGTACATTGGAGAACGGCAAATGGATTTCCAGACACGCGAATTTTCTCTACGGCTCTGTCCAGTTCACTCCAATCGCTCATGCCCGATGACAAAATCACCGGAGATTGGGTTGCAATTATCCGCTCCAGAAGCGGCATATTGTTCACTTCGCCGGATGCGATCTTCCAAACTGAAATTCCGATCTCACTAAGGAGGTCAAATGCTTCGAACGAAAACGGGGAACTCAAAAAAAGAAGCCCGCGCTCATCGGCGTGAGCCTTAAGTCCCGCCCATTGCTCCTTCGAAAACTCCATCCGCCGCCAGTAGTCGTAACGGCTTGCATCCTGACGGCTAAACTTTATTCGCCACGGCTCGTCCGGCGTGCTTTCAGCCGCCGCAATATGTGTTTGAAATTTGACCGCGTCAGCTCCGGCATTAGCAATAGAATCTATAAAAGCGTGCGCCTGGCCGAGACTTCCGTCGTGTGTTTGGGCCACTTCGCCAATGACCAGGCATCGACCATTGCTTTGGCTAGCGCCCATGTCTTTCAAACATATTTGGCGAAACGAATTGTCCATATCCTATGTACAAGCGTATTTCTTGTCTTTCAAGAATTGACGAGACGGTAAACGCGATGTTTAACCACCCTCGGGAAAGATCCTCGACTGCTCGCAGAATTTAGTTAAGTTTCAATGCGTGAATATCGTTATTTGAAGGTTTCTCGTTGTCTAGGGCGTAGTAGCCGTAGTTTCTGTAGTCTGTTTTGCTGTCCGGCACGGCGTTTACGACCATTCCTGAGATGTTTACACCGACGCTGTTGAGCACTCGTTTGGCCTTCAATACCGATTGTTGCGAACTAACGCCGTCCCGCACAACCAGTATGACCGAATCCATCAGAGTAGACAGCAGCATGCTGTCCGCGAAATAGAGTATTGGCGGGGAATCGACCACAATATGCGAAAACCGGCCAAGAAGTTTCGACAGCAAAACCCGCATTTCATTCGAGGACAACAAGTTTGTCGGGTTTATGGATCGCTCGCCGGCCGTCATTATGTTCAGGTTGCTGTACGGATCTTTTTGGATCGCTTCGCTGATAAGCCGATCGTCAATGCTTTCCGCCGTTAACAATGTCGTGAGTCCGAGCTTATTATCGATACCGGCAAGCAGATTGACCCTCGGGCACCTCAAATCACCATCGATCAACAGCACTGAATTGCTGCCGCCGGCCAAACTTGTGGCAAGGTTATATGCGGTCATTGTCTTGCCTTCGCCGGCTTCACCGGATGTGACAAGAATTGACCTCGGCGGGCCGCCGGCCCTTGAAAGCATTAAATGTGTTCGCAGCTGGTTGAACGCTTCCTGATATTGCGGTTTTTCAAACGCCGGCAAGTCGTAATAATCATTACGGCGATCCTTAAGGCGTTTCCCGAAGGGGCCGCCCGAAAGCAGACGCCTCCCGAAGCTTAGTTTTGCCGCCGGTACAGTTGCCAATAGCGGCATTTCCAACGCGCGTTCGATTTCGGCAGAGTGATGAACCGAGTCGTCAAGCCAGCTCAGTAAAAATGCAAGACCGCACCCAAAACCGAGCGAGACAAAAAGAGCAAGCATGACGTTCTTAAATCGTTCCGGTCCGTCCGCCGACCGTGGAACAGTTCCGTGATCGGCAACGAGCACGTTATTCGGAGTTCCGTTAAGAATTACGTCGTTTTCCCTTGAACGTTTCAGCAAGTTGTCCAATAAGCCTTTATTACTGTCAATCTCCTGCTGAATAATCTTGTATTTTATCGAAGCTTCGCCTTGCTCGAAAACCTCGCCACGCTGATTCTCAAAGTTGACACGTAGTTCCTTTTCCCGTGCGGTGGTTTCGCGAAGCTTTTCCTGCAACCCCGCAATTTGAACATCGGACGCTCTTTTTCGAGACGTGTCGAGCTGTTTCTGAACGCTTTCAATCTGTTTACGGGTCTGTACAACCTCGTACCACTCTTCCGTATATTCGCTTTTAAGCTGATCCAGCTTTTGCTTCAAATCATTTAACTTTCCGGTCAGCGCGGAAACTTGCGGGTTGTTACTTTCTGCTGCGGCAGCTCGAAACTGATTATCAAGTGCTGCCTTGTAGGCCGTTTCGGCATTAAGCCTGTCGCTCTCAGCCTGTGCCAACTGACCGCTCAGGGATGTAAGACGCTGAACGACAGTATTCTGAGTGGCATCTAGCGAAGTAATGTCATTTTTCTGCGCATAATCTATCAGGCTTTCCTCTCCTTTCCGTATCTCGGACTGTAGAGTTGCGACCCGTTTCTGAAGAAAATCTCCGGCCGATGCGTTAGTTTGAACCTTTTGTTCCAGATTGTAGAGAACGTAAATGTCTCCTATTGTATTGACGATCTTTGTCGCGACAACGGGGTCTTCATGCGTGAATCTTATTTCTATAAGCCGTGTGTCCGCAGTCTTTGTTCTGGAATCTCTCACGGGCGTGACCGTCAATCTTTTTTTCAACTTCCCGACAATCGGGCCCAGGCGTTCAACTTCATCCTCTGCGCTGGCGGCGGCATTATTGCCGGAGGCGACGGCATTCTGCTCATTTACTCCGGTAGTGTTGGCTATAGACTCATCATAAACTGGTCGGTACAGTCCGAACATTTTCTGAACGTTCTGCAAGGCGGTGAGCCGGCGTCCGCGATTTGGATTGAGAAATGCCTTATCGTTTTCAAGATCGAGAGTTTTTATAACACGGCGCAAAAGCGCGGAGCTTTCCAGTATTTGAAGCTGCGTTGTAAAGTACGCAGGGTCGCTGCCGCTGTTCAAAACAATCGAACTCCCGTTTTGTCCTCCAACGGCAGGATTGTTCTCCGCGTTTACCTGTACTCGAGCTGCCGATGAGTAGAAATCCGGCTGTTGGGCCACGTATACGACCGTTGCACCTGTAGCTAATAATACGATTGAAGCAATCATCAACCAGTGTTTTAGAAGCGTCGAAAATAACTGGCGTAAAAATTCCCGCTCGCCTTGGCGGTCGAACGTGGCGTCATAAGCACTCTCATAGTAAACGGGCTGGGTAGACGGAAAGGTCGGCCCCACCTCCACCAGATCAACGCCTTTTTTGGGAGGATTCAATTTGTCCATACTTCCACCAAACTCAGTTTCTAAAAAATAATTACCAACTCGTTAAAAATAAATTTATAGCGGAACCGGAACGATACCGCGCGTACCCGTCGTTACGATTGCCCTGATAATGTCACGGAAGCCCTTTCGGAACCCGCTTGGTCCGGGGACATCGACAATATCGTTCGATTCGAGCATCACATCTTCTATTTGACGATTATTTATAGCCTTTAAATCAATTATTAGATCTGTCTTCGTAACTGTTCCTTTGAGTTGTCGGGAAATCTTTATTTTGCTTATTTGTCCGCCCGACGAAATACCGCCTGCCATCGCGATCGCACGTGAGAGCGTAACCGGCTCTTTCAAATTGACGGTGGTGGCAGCCTTCACATTTCCTACGATATACGCCTGTTTTACTTCAGCCTGATTGACCCGTATAAGGTCACCGGCCATTAAATAAGGATTTGTCGCATCGCTGCCGCTGAAAACGTCGTCCAGACTGAGGGAAATGATTTCCCCTTCTCCTGAGTTCATCGCAGGTGCCGAAGAGTTTTGAGCACAGGCATCTACCGAACCGATTCGTATGATTTGCAGGTCGCTGCCGGCCACCTGTGATAACCCGTTTACTTTTGTGATTATCTCCAAGAGACGTGTCGGCCTCTGCAGCTGGAAACGTCCGGGACTCGCAACAGCCCCGACTACAGTAACTGGGTGTGCGTTAAATTCCTTTACAACAACATAGACCTGCGGATTCAAAATAAACTTCTTGTATCTGGTTTCAAGATCGCGTGCAAGTTCGGTCTCGGTAAGGCATTTTGCCCGAACCGGTTCATCCATCATCGGCAGCCTAAGCGTGCCGTCGTTGCTGACTCTGGCCGTCGGTTGCGACAACAGATCGTGTTTTAAGACAACTATCTGTAAAACATCTCCTGCGCCGATCCGGTAATCGGAGCCCGATTCCTGGAGGCCGCCCAGTGTCGCGGTCTGGCCGTTCAAGTGAAAAACGGAAACAAGCAACAGCATAACCGGCATCAAGCAACGGAGTAGCGAAAAACGGGAGAAGATATGAATGTGTTTTTTTGTAATTACGTCGTCCATTTTACTACCTTGTTCTCAAACGCTGAGAAAGCAACACTTCCCTAAGATGATTGGGACACGAAAGATTCAAGACCGTGTTGCATAACACTACAGTCCTTTCTTCGTTCGCATTGCGAAACTTGCCGCGAAGAGGATAATCACCCTGCTTAACCACAACCCTATCGCGAACCCATTGCCAAAACTGGTTTTGGGTTGTCCAATATTGCGAGCCATCGGCACAAAGAACCATTGCGTTGTTCTTCTTTCTCGCAAGCCCCTTACGCTTTTTCTTTTCTTGTCTTTTTAATTCTTCGTTTACCACAATTTTAACCTTAGTCACAGTAATTCCCCGACAACCACTATCTATGATTGACAAACACCCATTCGGGAAGCCTCAACAAGAGACGGGTGAAGAAAAAAACTCTTTCGAAAGATTCGATCGGGCCGTTCTTCGCAAAAAAACAAATATTACAGAATTTTTTCAATCTTCAACTTACTTGCAACTTCCTCCGGTTCTTAGATCGAACTCTTCAAAATAAAAACGCAATATCGGTAAATTCCATTTCTATCGACGTTTACCGCTTCCTATGCGTTGCGTGAAATCAATCCACATAGACGTGAATGTCTAAGCAGCGGCACGGGCACTCACGCCGTTTCCGTTACCGATGCTTTTCTCGACCGGAATCTCGACCAACCGCTCGTTAAAAGCGTGAACTACAAGCTCCAAACGGCTATTGACCTTCAGCTTTTCGAATATTGAAGTTAAATGATGCCGCACCGTCGTTTCTGTTATAAAAAGGCTTTCCGCTATCGTTTTGTTCTTCATTCCACGGCATATAAGCATTAACACCTCACGTTCCCTTGTAGTTAAAACTGCGCAATTGTATGAAAACACCCGCTCGGGAATGGATTTCATTTCCAGTGTTAATTGCTTGATAGTGTCGCCCATCAAACGGCGATCGAACCATACGTCACCGCGGCTGACGCGCTCTATGGCTTTGAAAAAAGCCTCTGCATTGTTGTCTTTGAAGAATAGGCCGTCCACGCCCATCTGCAAATACGACCGGTGCTTGGCGATATTCTTCGAGCTCGACAAGACCAATACCGGCTTGGCCGCCGAGTTCATAGTTGCAAACTGGTCGAAATCGCCAGCATCGATCTGGCTGGAATCGATTACGAACACGTCCGGTTGTGTCCTTTTGATCTGGTCGGACGCTTCTTCGAGGCTTGCCGCTTCGCCAACTACTTTAAAGTTTGCGTGCGTTTCCAACAAGACCTTCAGACCGCTTCGAAATATCAAGAGGTCGCCGACGATCATCACCTTAATCTGATATGCTTTTTCCATATAAACTTTTGCAAACGTTAGACTTTCGATACTCAAAAGGTGCCGGTTCATTTAGCAACCAGCGACACTCAAGTTTTTGCCTCGGATGTCAATTCCGCATGATGATGCATGCATCACGTTAGGGTGGCGACAGTTATGGAACGCATTGGCAAAAAACTCATACCGTTCGTTCGACACATCGCTAAATGCTGTTTCGTATAGTGGGATTTTACCCATTCGAACCAGTCAGTCAATCGAACAAACCGACAATCTTTCCTGTCGGAAAGTGTGGAAACAGTGCTAAATTAAGCCTGATTGCAATGTCTAAACCGCCCAATGGCAATTCAAAAAAAACCTAAATATGTTGTACTGAAAGGTGAACAAATCACTTTCGGGACTATTTCGCCGCCGAAGGCTCCACAATCTTCATTTGAAACGCATAAATCGCCAAATTCAGCCGGTCGTCAATGTGAAGTTTGCTGTAAACCGAACTTAAATGATGCCTGACAGTTGCCTCGCTAATATTCAAGTTTTTCGAGATGTTTTTATTATTCAGCCCTATCGCAACCAAACGGACAACGTCGATCTCGCGTTTTGTCAATCCTTCAGTTGTGTACGGTCGGCCGAACTCCTGCTTTTCACTGCGCTGGCCGTTAACGCCTATAAGCTGCTCGATCAACTTCTGATTTAACCAAACCTCGCCCGACGCCACTTGTTGAATGGCCCTGGAAAGAACCTTAGCCCCTTGATTTGTAGTCAAAATTCCGGTAACGCCGGCCTTTAATGCGGACGTTTGATCCAGTTTATTTTCCGGACTGACAAGCAGCACGATTTTCGAAGTTGGCGACGCCTTTGCTACCGTTCTGACAAAATCAACTTTTCCGCGATCATCCTCCCCGACATAAACCAAAATTACGTTGGGCTTTTCTCCAGCTATCGAAGCGTTCAAACCTTCGAACGTGTTTGCCACGCCCAGGACAGTTAAATCCCTGATGTTTTCGAGTAAAACCTTCAAACATTGGGTTACCAACAGCTCAGAAGCGAAAATAAGTACGCTGGGGAACTGGCTCGAACTGCAATTGTCGTTTCTATTCATCTGTCTAATCACTTGTACAAAATAGGGCTATGCGAGTAACACAAATGTATGAGTTTAGTTTATATGCTCAATCTTCCACAAACGCCAGCGTTTTTTTTCTGAAAATAAAGCTTTTTACTTAAATGCACTAAACTGGGACGTTTAAGTCGCTTTCTTTTGCGTAAAACTCGACTGAATACGACCAGTCCAATGTCGAAAATCGGCCCTCGGCTCTTTTGACGCATCACAGAAGACATTTTCTGAATAATCTATTTGGTTCATATAGCCAAGCCAATTCTTAGATGTGTCTAGAATCCGATTTTCTCGCTTTATTTAATTCTATCTTCCTGTTCGTGACATTCGTATTAACAGCGAACTCTGCCAAATAAAAAATTTCTCTGCAAAAAGATAAATTGAAAGCGTCTAATTACCCGATAGCAAATTACTTTCGTGACAGATCGTTTTTTTGGTCTTCGCGCTTAGACAACAGATGTGAAAAACGCATGGCGTTTTGTGCAAGTGCGGATTTCTCGATTCAGGAAGAATGTGCCTGGGCATGAAAAAATCAGGCTATGAAATCTTTCGTAAATGTCATAGTTCTTTAAGCGGATGCCTTAATTGAATCGCTGTTGATTTCAATCAGTGATTTATATAAATGATGGATACAATAGATATTTTGCCTGAAGATCGTAAACATAATTACCTAATGGGTTTTCTGGGACTTTTGAATAGTTGCAATAGAACGAAGAGCGTATTACCTACGATAAAGCACTAGCTCATTGTTCTATTATGCCCGTCCTGTCTGGGACGTTACGACTACACAAAATAGTATCTCCGCACGATTTATGTTCTGGAATCGTTTGCTATTAATAGTTTAATCCAACAATCGTCACCCTAAAGACGGAACCCACGTCCTGAGTTTTGTAAGAGTATTTAAGGTTCCGAGCCGTTTTGCGGACAGATGACAAAGGGTGGGGAGAAGTATATGAAACCCTTGTCGAAAATGAATATAACCGTCACTACAAACGGGCATCGGCTCGAAACAGTTCGAGCCGCAGCTTCCGATGCGAAGCTTTTTGTGCCATTCATGCGCCCGGAGTTAAGCGATGACGCTATCGACGAAGTGGTTAATACGCTTCGGTCCGGATGGCTGACTACCGGCCCGAAGGTAAAGCAATTCGAAAAGAATTTTGCCGAAACTGTTCGCGCGGATTATGCCATCGCGGTAAATTCCTGCACGGCGGCTCTTCACCTTGCCGTGGAGGCTCTCGGGCTTCGTCCGGGTCAAGCCGTGCTTGTTCCGTCCATGACCTTTGCCGCGACTGCTGAAATAGTTTTATACAGCAGTGCGATACCGATCCTCGTCGATTGTGATCCTGTTACAGCCAATATCGACCTGGACGATGCCCGAAGAAAGATAGCAAGTATCAGGAAAGGCGAGATGTCATTCATTGCGAATCGCGATGTTGAGATAGTCGGCATTATCCCGGTTCACGTCGGCGGCTTCATGGCAGACATTTCAGAGATAAAACGATTTGCCAAAGAATTTGGCCTTTGGATAGTTGAAGACGCGGCCCATGCCTTTCCTGCGGCATGGCGCGAAGACGCAAGCTCGGAATGGCAAATGTGCGGCGAAGATACGGCCGCGATTACGTGCTATTCGTTTTACGCAAACAAGACCATCACCACGGGCGAGGGCGGAATGGCCGTCACAAATAACGAGATGCTTGCTGAAAGGATGCGATTAATGTCGCTGCATGGCCTGTCTCATGACGCGTGGAAACGATATGCGGGTAAAGGTGCCTGGGACTATCGCATTATTTCACCTGGATACAAGTACAACCTGACGGATATCGCTGCGGCTATCGGTATACACCAGTTAGCAGAAGCGGAAGAAATGCGAATCCGACGCCAGGAAATAGCATGGCTTTATCTACGCGAATTTCGTGATCTTTTGGAAATGGAAATGCCTCCGGTAGACGCAGATCGCCTGCATTCGTGGCATCTTTTCCCGGTACGTCTGCGAACCGACAGGCTTTCGATCTCACGAAACGACTTTATCGACGAACTTAAGAATGCTGGAATCGGCTGTTCCGTTCACTGGCGCCCGCTGCACCTGCATCCGCTTTATTCAGAAAGGTTCGGTTGGAAAGAAGATCATTTGCCGAATGCAACCCGCTTGTGGCAGCGTTTGGTCAGCTTGCCGATTTTCCCGTCGATGAAGCCCGCCGAAATCAATCACGTAGTAAATACCGTGCGCAGGTTATGCACAATGCACTCTAAGACGGATATATCGCTGAAGGCATGAATTCGATAAAAGCACAAAAAAGCAGTTTGCCACGCCCTATCGAGTGTGTTTTAGCCTTCTGCCTCTTGACGGGTCTGTCACCTGTCCTGATCGTTAGCTCATTATTGGTTAGGATGAGTTCACCCGGCCCTATCTTGTTCTGCCAGCGACGGGTCGGGCGATTCGGCGAAGAATTCTTGATGTTCAAGTTCCGAACGATGTACGTCACGACCGGCGGAGCATATGTGACGTCTGCTTGTGACAATCGAATCACGCCTATAGGCCGCTTTCTTCGTAAATGGAAGCTTGACGAACTCCCCGAGCTTTTCAACATTCTAGTAGGTGACATGTCGTTTGTCGGGCCAAGGCCCGAGGTGCCGGAATTGGTCGATCTGACAAATCCCGATTGGCAGCGTGTTCTGTTATCAAGGCCGGGCGTTACCGATCCAATAACGTTGATACTCCGCAATGAAGAGGATGTCTTGGCTACGGTTGAGGATAAAGAGGCCTTTTATCTTGAGATAGTCCAGCCATTTAAGTTGAAAGGTTATAAAAAATACCTCGAAACCAAATCTTTTCGAACAGATTTAGGAATTGTGCTACAAACTCTTAGAGCCATCCTTCTTCCTCGCACTTCTCCAAAGGTAAGCGACCAGCTTCAGCTTCGTGCAATTGACTAAGACCAAACATATCGGTTTTTCCTGTTAGTTTTCATTTCAGAAAAAGAATAATGGCTTCTATTGACGTGAATGGGCAGTCGTAGACGCCAACTTGCGACTTTTTGCCACCAAACCTAAACTCATGGATATGAGTTTAATGGAAAGAATAATCGCAGACTTGACCGAAGCAATGAAAGTGAAAGATGCGGGACGGCTTTCGACCCTTCGAATGGTCAAGGCAAATCTGATGAACCGCAAAATTGAAAAAGGTGCCGAACTGACCGACGAAGAGGTAACCAAAGCGCTGCAAAGCCTTGTGAAACAGCGTCGGGATTCGATCGAGCAATATGAGAAGGCGGGCCGCATGGAACTCGCGTCAAAAGAAGCATCTGAGATTTCTCACATAGAGTTGTACCTGCCTCAGCCCGTCTCAAAAGAAGAAATCGAACATGTCGTAGTTGAGGCAATTGCGGAAACCGGTGCGGCTTCGATGAAAGAAATGGGGACGGTTATGAAAGCTGTAATGGCTAAATTGCAAGGAAAAGGCGCCGACGGCAAAATAGTCAGCGAAGCAGTTAAAGCAAAATTACAGTAGAACCTTGCTTATCTTACTAAGTGCTAAAGACCTTTTACCGATGGAAACTATTACTTAGGGCTATATACCCGTTTCGGATAAGTGAACCATTAAAAATATTTCAATTTCTCTCTTAATCAGCCAAAACTCCCTGATTTACGCAAAATTCCCTTATCAACCCCGTCAGAAAAGCAGAGTTTTCATTTAGGACAAATGTGTATATTATTACTCTACGATTTTTAGGTTTGTTTTAGGATCGAATTGGCGGCAAACATTTCGCCGCGTTCTTCATTCTAAAGGCTGTAGGTCGTATTTTTCAGACGGAGAGTGTTTTATGCGTAGATCAGCCCTCACAAGCGTTCTTTTTACAGTTGCCTTTTGCTTATTTCTAACGTCAAACACGGACGCTCAAGGGTATAGCGCAAATGACTTTATAATCGCTGACCCGATAGGTGACAGGATAGCGGTTTTCGACCAAAATCTGGTGTTTCAACATTACCTGGATACGACCATGAACGATCCTTGGGGACTGACATTTCTCTCAAATGGCAACCTGGTCGCGGTAGGACGTAACGCTACGCCGGGAGTCGGCCGCATACGAATATACAATCCGGCGGGAGTGATCGTCTCAGATTTTACAAACGCAAATATCGGTGATCCCGTCGATATCAAAGCTTCTCCGTTGAATATTTTATACAGCCCGCAAGATTCGGCCGTCGGAGGAATTGCCCAATTCACAACCGGCGGCACATTTAATGGAGTCTTTGGAACCGGTAATTTCTTTAGCGCCGCGGTTTTGCCCGGAAACGTTCTTTGGGCCGGTAATAACACCGGCACTGTCTCGGTTTTCGATCTGAATACAAATACTTTAACAGGGACAATAACTCTCGATAACGGTCAGGTCAGATCGGATGCAATGTACTACAGTCCGCTCACAAGCACGGTGTTAATGCCCGGAGGTTCGGGATTTAACGCCCTATATGAAAGAGATTTGACAGGTACGTTCGTTCGGCAATTTACAACCCCAGGGGGAGAGTTTGTTAATTTTGGGGTAACGAGAGGCCCCGGCGGTGATGTTTTCGCCACCGTTTTATTGGGAACACAGTTCATTCATCGTTGGACCGCGGCCGGAGTTTTTGTAAGCAGCACCAATGTATCGGCAAATGTTACCGGAGCTGGAAATATCGTTTGGGTCGGAAATGTTACGCCGAGCGCCGCCGGCGTCCGTGTATCGGGCAGGGTCACAGATGTCAACGGGACAGGAATCTCAAGGGCTGTCGTTACACTGACCGATCTTTCCGGTAGAGTCAGAAGCGTAAACACAAAGTCATTTGGTTTTTTTGCCTTTGAAGACGTCCCGGTTGGAAAAAGTTATGTCGCATCCGTAAGGCGTAAGGGTTATCAATTCAATTCGCAGGTCATTAACCTTGAAGATAATGTGTCGGATTTGAACTTTACTCCAAATTCACCTGAGACAGCACAAAAAAAGGGAAGGCGTTGAGTCTTCCCTTAATCTCTCTTCCTACGAAAATTAAAACTATCCGAAAATATTCCGCACCTTGTCCATAAAAGATGCGTCGTTGAAATCGGTGTCCTCAACATCAGCAAGTTGTTCAAGTAGTTTTCTCTGTTCTTTTGTCAGCGTCTTGGGTGTTATCAACGTGACAGCTACGAAAAGGTCGCCCTTGCCGCGGCCGCCGAGCGCCGGCATTCCATGCGATCTGATCCTGAATACTGTTCCTGTCTGAGTTCCGGCTGGAATTTTAAGGTCTTCCTCGCCATCAAGTGTTTTGACTTTGATCTCGGCTCCCAGAGCCGCCTGGGCGAATGTAATCGGGACGGCAGAATACAAATTTGCTCCCTGACGCTCGAACGTGTCGTGCTCGACAACATGAACGACTACGAACAGATCTCCTGACGGTCCGCCATTAACGCCCGCTTCGCCTTCCCCGCTTACGCGAAGACGCGATCCCATTTCCACTCCCGCCGGTATCTTGATCTCCAGCGTTTTTTCCTTTTCTATTCGTCCCTGTCCGCTGCAGTCTTTACAAGGCGTTCGTATAATCTTCCCCTTGCCCTGGCAGTTGGAGCATGTCCGCATTACGCTGAAGAAGCCCTGTTGATAACGTGTCTGGCCGCTGCCACCGCAGGTTATACAGTTTTCGGCGTGGGTTCCTTTTTCTGCCCCGCTGCCCGAACAGGTTTCGCATTTTTCGAGCCGCGGAATACGCAGTTTCTCGTCCTTTCCGAGAGCCGCATCTTCGAGCGTTATTTCGAGGTCGTAACGTAGATCAGAACCTCGCTGAACGCTCGTTCGACGACTGGCTCGTGATCCGAACATATCTCCGAATCCGAAAATATCGAAGATATCCTCGATATTCGAAAAGCCCGGATCAAATCCGCCGGCGCCAACCGCCTGGTGTCCAAATCGGTCGTATGCGGCTCGTTTTTGCGAGTCCGAAAGCACAGCATACGCCTCGGCGCATTCCTTAAACTTTTCTTCAGCGTGTGGGTCGTCCGGGTTCTTGTCCGGGTGAAACTTCACCGCAAGCGAGCGGTAAGCTCTTTTTATCTCGTTTTCACCGGCCGTCCGCGGAACGCCCAAAACTTCGTAATAATCCCTTTTTGACATAACCAAATATTCACTCGTGGCTGTTCGTTGTAACAAACAAAGCGTCAGCCCAAATATGAACTGACGCTTCTATATTTTGCGATATTATGCTATTTTTCTCAAGCCCTGCGATCAGACGGCCGACAACATCGAGGCCGTGATCCTGCTGGCAGTTTCTTCAACCTTAACCAGAATCAGGTCGATCTCGATCTTGTCTTCGCTTATTAACGATTCCTCGGCATTATTGAGAATTCCGTTTATCTCCTGCTGCTCTTCGACCGGGAAAGAACGGCCGTATTCTGCCATCGCCTTACGGGCGTTTTTGATCATGTTTTCCAGACGATTTCTCTGCATGATCATCGCACGCTCGTCCTTGTCCTTATCCGCCGAGGTCTCGGCCTCAATAATTAGACGCTCGATCTCTTCCGGGGCAAGGCCGGAAGATGGGGTGATCTGCATTGCCTGTTCGAGTCCTGTCATTTTGTCCTGGGCCGAAACGTTGACGATACCATTTGCATCTATCTCGAACGTGACGTCGATCTGCGGGACGCCGCGTGGAGCGGGCGGAATGCCGACCAGTTCAAACTTGTTCAGGCTGCGGTTGGCCGATGCGATCTCGCGTTCTCCTTGTAGAATATGGATCTCAACCGATTGCTGGTTATCTACTACCGTTGTGAACGTCATAGTATTCTTTAGCGGAATGGTTGAGTTTCGCGGAATTAGCTTTACAAAAATTCCGCCGCGCGTTTCGAGGCCAAGGCTAAGCGGCAGCACGTCCAAAAGAACGATGTCCTTAACGTCGCCGGTAAGAACCCCGCCCTGAATCGCGGCGCCCATCGCAACAACTTCATCCGGATTGATCTCTGCCGAAGGCTCTTTACCGAATACCTCTGTTACTGTTCGGGCAATTATCGGCGAACGCGTTTGACCGCCGACAAGGATGACTTTATCAATATCCGTGGGTTGGAGCTTTGCGTCCCACAGAGCCTTCTGGCAGGGTTCGACCGAAGAATCGACCAGATCCTGAACAAGCTCCTCGAATTTCTGACGCGTTAGGTTTGCGTTGATGTGCTTCGGTCCCGATGAGTCTGCCGCGATAAACGGGAGGTTGATCGTCGTTTCAGCGACACTTGAAAGCTCGCATTTTGCACGTTCTGCGGCTTCCTTGAGTCTTTGAAGCGCCAGCCGGTCCTCTTTTAGGTCGATAGTGCTTTCGGCCTTGAATATCTCGACAAGCCAATCGATTATTCGCTGGTCAAAATCCTCGCCGCCCAGAAACGTATTTCCGGACGTTGACAGCACCTCGAACACGCCATCATTTATTTCAAGGATGGAGATATCGAACGTACCACCGCCGAGGTCATAAACAGCAACTTTTTCAGATTTGTTCTTCCCGAAGCCGTAAGCCAGCGCGGCTGCCGTAGGCTCGTTGATTATTCTTTCTACTTCAAGACCGGCTATCTTGCCCGCGTCACGCGTTGCCTGACGCTGCATGTCGTCGAAATATGCGGGAACAGTGATTATTGCCTCAGATATCTTATCGCCGAGAAATTCTTCCGCGGCAAGTTTCAGCCGCTGCAGCACGATTGCCGATATCTCCGGCGGGCTGTAAACACGGTCGAGAACCTTAATGTGAGCATCCCCATTCGGCGCTTCGACGATCTCAAACGGTACCGTCGAACGCATTTTCTCGACTTCCGGAGCGTTGTATTTTCGCCCGATAAGGCGTTTGACCGCGTAAAGGGTGTTTGCCGGGTTGGTAACTGCCTGACGCTTTGCGATCTGGCCGACGAGACGTTCGTCTTTGTCCGTAAACCCAACTACGGAGGGTGTCGTCCGGCCGCCTTCCTTATTTGAGATGATCTGTACCGCCCCGCCCTCCAGAACGGATACGCAGCAGTTGGTTGTGCCCAGATCGATGCCGATTACTTTGCTCATATTAGGATTTCCTCAAGTACAATTTGCAGGTTTGTGAGGGTCGGGAAAATATCAGTCGGCGTCAGCGCCGTCCGAAGTGGAAGAATTCCTTTCGACTTCGACCGCGGGTTGATCGAAATCGGTATCGCCGTCCAGTTCGGCCAATGCTTCAAGAGTTTCCAGGTCGTATGCCTTGTTCTCTGGTTCCGGCTCGGGTGCGGGATCGGCTTCATCACCTTGCGTCGATTTTGCGACCTTTACCATTGAATGACGAATAACTCGGTCGCCTATTCGATATCCGCGAACTAATTCGGCGCAGATCGTGCTTGGCGGAAATTCATCGGTTTCCTCCGTCGCAACTGCCTCGTGCAGATTAGGATCGAACATTTTTCCGACCGCCGCGATCGGCTGGATTCCCATTCCGGCGAAAATGTCGTTAAGCTGCTGGTTTACGAGTACTATCCCGTCAAAAAACTGTCGAAATTCTCCACCTTTTTCTTCGGGAAGCTCAAGGGCGAAAGCCAGCGCGCGATTCAGGTTGTCGAGGGCCGGAAGCATTTTGGTTGCCAAATTACCCACTTGATTTGAGAAGGTGTCGCCGCGTTCGCGTTCTGTTCTGGTTTTGAAGTTCTCATAGTCCTTTGCTCGCCGGTTCGAGTCTTTTAACATCTCGTCTCGTTGGGCTTCCAATTCCTTGATCCGATGCTTCAGTTGAGAGATTTCCTTTTCAAATTTCGCGGTTGATTTTGTTTTGGACGTATCAGCTGAATCGAGGCCAATTGGCTCGATCATTTTGGTTTTGGGTTGTTCCTTCGAGAACTCCTGCTGCAGGAATTCCGGCATTTCGCCGTCTTCAAAGCTCTCGGCGATCTCGATGATCGTTGTTTCGGCCGTGATGTGAAGGTCCTTCTCTTTTGCTTCCAGTTCACGGATAAAATCATCGACCGAGATCGAATCGTCCGGCTCTTCGTCAGCAATAACCTCGAAATCTTCTATTTCCTGATTGGGGTCCATTTTGTGTCAAACCGTAAGGAACCGGTTCGTAAAGGTTAGTTTTTTGTGACGTCACGGGACATCACTTTTTCGAGCACGCGGGCGACGTAGGAAACGATCGAAATCATCCGAGCGTATTCGATGCGGGTTGGCCCCAGCACGCTGAGCGTGCCAACGGCCGAGCTGTTACCGACGCGATAAGGAGCCGATATCAGCGTACAATTCTGCAGCGATGGTGTCCGGTTCTCGCTTCCGATAAAGATCTGAACATCGCCTTTTCCTGCCGTGTCGCGGGCGACACATTCGTTCAGGATCTGAAGCAGACGGGACCGTTCGCCGATAGTTGACAGCAGTTCACGAAGGCGTTCGAGGTCGGCAAAATCACTTTTGGTCAGGATATTCGACGTGCCGTCCACAAAAACCTCTCCCAGCCTGTCTCCTTCGTCCTCAATGCTCTCGGAACAAAGAATTACGGCCGTTTGCAGCAGTTTATCGAAGAGTGTTTTCTCTTCGTGCATCAACTTAAGAATCTCCGCTCGGATTTCGGCAAGGCTCTTCCCGGCGAATTCCGAGTTTAGATAGTTTGCCGTTCTTTCGAGTTCTTCTTTCGTGAAGGCGACTTTCAGCCGAATTATCCGGTTATGGACTATATTCGGCGCCGAAACCAATACGACGAGAATTCGATTGTCCGAAAGGTTAACGAATTCGATATGCTGCAACCGGTCGTTCGCCAGGTTGGGCGAAACCACGATACCATCGTTATTTGAAAGAACAGATAGGAGCTGAGAAGTCCGCTCCATCAACCTGTCGGGAGCCACGGCAAACTCACCCGCATTCAGGCCGAATTCATCACCGATAAGGTGAAGATCGTCCTGAGAAATACTGAGAACGCCGAGCAGATTGTCAACGTAAAACCTATACCCCTTGTCCGTAGGAACCCGGCCGGCGGATGTATGCGGCTGTTCGAGCAAACCCAGCTCCTCCAGTTCACCCATCACGCTGCGGATACTTGCCGAGCTCAGACCAGAAGCATTAGCAAATTTTTCCGCAATGGTTTTCGACCCGACCGGCTCGCCAGTGACAAAATGTTCGTTGATTATTGCTGAGAGGACGGTTTGCCCGCGAGAATCGGGAAAATTTGCACTTTTCTCGATCGTTAGGTGTGAATCGCGAACCGGCATCTTATCACGGCGTGTTTGATGCATACCGCATGATGACGGTATGCTTCCCTATAAAAGGAATAGCATTTCGGGATTAAATCTGTCAACAACTATTAGTTAAACTCTGATTAACAACAACATGCCAGTCAGCACGCAAAAAATAGGCGAATTCTACCGGGAAGCATTCGCACATTATGATAAAACCCGAAAAGTACCCTCGATAAATGTCGAGATCTACCCTTATGTGGGTATCAATCACACAATACGTGTCCGTGACGGACATGTTTATGTGCGTATCGGCGAGATCTGCCGTGACATGCCTGCATTTGAACAACGTTCGCTCGCCTACATTCTTGTGTCGAAATTATATCGGCGGCGTCCGCCGAAAGAGGCGCGCGAAGCATACGCAGAATTTGTCAAAAGAGACCACATTCGTGAACGCGCGACCGAAAACAAACGCAGCCGCGGCCGAAAGGTGATTACCGGAACACAAGGCGACGTTTACGACCTCGATAAAGTTTTTGACGCGCTTAACGGCAGGTATTTTGGCGGCAAATTGAAGAAACCTGAATTAACTTGGTCCGCACGACGCACTTACAGAATTTTAGGCCATCACGATGCTACTCACGACACTGTGGTCATAAGCAAATCACTGGATTCTCCGGACACGCCGAAATATGTGCTGGAATACGTTGTCTTCCACGAAATGCTTCATATCCACCACCCGACCGTTCACCACAATGGCCGCCGGTATAACCACACGCCCGCGTTCCGCCGAGATGAGCAAAAATTCAAGTATTACGAGGAAGCCGAATTGTGGATAGAGAGAAACGTGCGGAAGCTCAAAAGAGCAGCAAAAAGGAAGTGATAATTCCCTTTAACACCATTGAATAGTTATTCTTTGCCGAATTGCTCGATGATAGTGCCTATGAGCCCAAATTCCGACACAGTGCGGCGTTCGATGCCAATTTGGCTGAAGCGAGTTTCGGTAATGTACTCGGTGCTGATTCTCTCGTTTTCTGTCTTTGGTTCACCTAGTGCCTCAACGATTACTGAAGCTGAATTATTTTCTGTCGTCAGAGTAACTGCAGACGCATTGCTCTCAAGATAGTGTTTAATGTATTTGTTATTTGAAGTATCCGTCGCACGCATTTTGGCTTCCAAACACATCAACACGCTCTCCGCGTCGCCCAATATCAAAACTGAATCGATGAAGGCTGCCGATAATTCGCCGTCATTCGATTTCCAGATATCAGCATTGAAACTTTTCTCGGGTGGTTTGGCAAAGTCGATCTCTTTGGCAATTGAATTTTTTATCTTTTCCTTGTCCCTGGCCGATGCAATTACGACGATGTTTTCGCCCTCTACATCGAATCTCACGGTTGTAACTGTCGATCTTATTGAACTTAGAAATGTTTCAGGTTCTTCGATTCCATATGGTTCAAATAGGCTTCCTGAAAATGCCAGCAGTAAATTGCCGCTTACAGAATCTGTTTGCTTCTGGGCCGTTAACAGTGCGCTTCGCCATGCAATTTGCGGATCACGAAGTTCATATCTGGTTGCGGATATCATTTTATCCGGCAGAAACTCGCGAAAATTGTCATTGATTTCATTAGACGACGTTAGGGTTTCACTTAAAACCCTCGCAATTTCCGGTTCGGTTACAATTGTGTACTTGTCCTCGATGCCTTGTTCGGTTTTGGTCGACATCCAGGAAGCCTCCGTAATCGAATTCCTTAGAACTTCAGGCAGAACACGGGCAATGAAACTCTTAACCTCCTCTTCCTCGCCTGCTCCGAGGGCCATCTGAATGCCGGCAATGTTCGAAAGCTGGGCAATGCCGTCTGGCGAAATATAACCGAATGCAAGCCTTTCGCCGTTCGTGATCTTTGGATTCTTCGATACCGGTTCTGCTTCGCCGCGTTTTACAGCAAGGCATTTCTCGAGCGCAGATTCGTCGTTGCCGAAAAATATCAAACTGCCGACGACCAGGCCATAAGCCTTCCTGCCGTCCTGTCCCGTCCAAACAAAATACTTTCCGCCGTGTTTATCGGAAGTATCAAGCAGCACTTCTCCGCCATAAACCTCGTTGATAAAACCGCCAAGCTGGTTTTCTGTAAAGCTGATGGCCTGAAAATTCCACGCGTTTGTTTCGGCCACAGCGACGAAGCGCGGCTGAAACTTCAATACCGAATTTTCATCCGTTATCGGCTGTTCCGAGGTTTCGAACCCTGTCACCGCTACTGCCAGTTTTATGCCCGAAATTGCCGAAAGATCGGGCTTGGTTTTTGCGAGCTGCTTAAACGCCGGACTCTCCGTCAACGCGCCGATGGCTTTGCCGAGATCGTTTGTTTCGAGATATACAAGCGCATCTGCCGGTACTACGGTACGAACATCCGTCGGCTTCGACCCACAAGAAATCGAAAGCATGATTACCACAGAGACACAAAAGCGCAGAGCAAGAAATTTAATAATGGAAAATTGATAATAGAAAATGAAGGAATTGAAGATCGGCATTTTCTGTTTCCCTTTTCCCATTTTCAGTTTCCTCCGCGTCTCTGTGGTAAGATTCTTTTCCATGACGGACAAAATATTTGCTACGGACATTTTACAAGGTAAAGTTGCGTTTGTGACAGGCGGCGGCACGGGCATTACCGGCGGCTTGGCACGGGCGTTTGCTGAACATGGCGCAAAGGTCGCAATCACAAGCCGCAAGGAAGAGAACCTCGTCGCGATGAAAAAGGTGATCGAGGATGGCGGTGGCGAGTGTTTTACAGTTGCGTCCGACGTTCGTGATTTCGAAGCCGTGGAGAATGCGGTCGCGAAAACGGTTGAGCTTTATGGCAAGATCGACATTGTCGTAAACGGAGCTGCCGGTAATTTCCTTTGCTCGGCCGATCAGCTTTCCCCGAATGGTTTTGGCACGGTTGTCGATATCGACACTAAGGGTACGTTCAACGTCTGCCGCGCGGCATTCGAAGAATTAAAAAAATCTAAGGGACAGATATTGAATATCTCAGCGACGCTTCATTATCTCGCCACTCCGATGCAGATACATGTCTCGGCTGCAAAGGCTGGCGTCGATGCGATCACGCGAAATCTGTCGGCCGAGTGGGGCCGCCATGGCATCCGGGTAAACGGCATCGCCCCGGGGCCCATAGAAGATACGGAAGGGATGAAAAGGCTTTTGCCGGAACCGCTCAAGGAAAAGATCACGAAAAAGATTCCGCTCGGACGTTTTGGGCGAATACGGGACATCGAGAATGCCGCATTATTCCTTGTTTCGGATGCCGCCGGTTACATAAACGGCGTAACACTGGTCGTTGACGGCGGGCATTGGCTATTGGGAACAAGTTTAGGTTAGTTTTGACGCCGTGTTGGCGGCGGAGGTACCGGCACTGTATTTAAGGTTCCGATTTCCGCATTTTCACTTCCGTCCATCGTTGAGCTTGATTTCTTCTTGCCTAGAACTGATCTTAGAACAAGCATCTTTGCAAGCACGCGAACTTCCGGCCGATCAAAGCGATTGGTGAGTGCTTTGGTTTTGTCGAAATCCGTTCGAACCAGAGTAGTCAGCGTAGCCTCGGCGATACCGATTTCTTTAGTTAGTCCTCTGATCATCTCACCACCGAATGCGCCTACCTGTACCTCGCCGTCAACTACCATTTCTTCGGCAACGTCGATAAACTCAGCAACCCGGACGAACGCTCCGATCAACTCATTTGCTCTGTAAATTGAGTCCTCAAGCAGCACATACGCCTTATCCGGATCGGCTTCTGCGTAACCCGCAACCAACATCCAAGTGAAAAGAAAGTCCTGATAGTTCTTTGGATTAGGGTTTATGAGTCCCTGTACATCACGCATTATCTCGGCGGCAAGCTCTTTATCGCCCGCACGGGCGACCTGTGCCGCAAGCGCGTTGAGGCCGATGATCTTTTTTTCTCTGCCAGGCGTTAGTGACAATATTTTTCGTGCCTGGGCGACGATCTTCTCGCGTTCTTCCTTAGGAAGCTGCTTTGTTCCGAGCTTCGCCACATCTTCCATCAACTGCTTTTCGATCTTTTCACGTTCCTCGCGTTCGGCGTCTCTGGCGGTATTCGTGTTCGAGTTCGAATTACCCGCGTTCGCAGCATTCGCCATGGAATTCGAAGAACCGCGAATCGTGTAAATGTTTGCAGCATTGAATGCGATTTCATTTCTCTGTCCTGCGCCTACACCTTTAGGTTTGAACTTTGCCCTGATCTGGGCCGCTCGGGCCGGCTGGTATTTCTCGATCGTCGACGCGTAGCCGAAGCCTGAAAAGTCCTCATCGTTCTCGGCTCGGTTAAGTATCGCTTGTGCGAATACTTCGGCAATCTCGCGAAGCTCGACGTCAGTGAAGACTGGCTTCTTCCCACCCGCGGTTCGAGATTTTTCGAGGCTTTCTGAACCGAATTCTATCAGCGAACTCATTATGTAGTAATTTGATGACGAGTTTTTGGTGTTCTTCAGGTGGCTCAATATTTCATCGCCGAACTCTGCTCCTTTTTCCGCGTCCTTTTCGTAGATCTTTTTCAAAAGCTCTATGGTTTGATAGGTTAGCCCTTTTTCGATAGATTTTTTTGCGTATTGTGCGGCTTTGGTTGCGTTGGTTTCCGCTATTCGGGCCATCAAGTGATGTTCGAAATTGGAATTGCGGCTCTCCATTTCGGCTCGCAATTTCTCATTTGTAATGACATTTATGCTGTCATTGTAAAAGTTGTAAGCCATCTCAGGCTCGTGTTCAGCCATTGTAAGGGCTATTTGCTGGCGAACCGCGATCGCTATGCGGAACTTTCGCGAGAGCTTGGCACGTTCGGAAGCTTCGCCCATGAAAAGGCCAAATCCGCCGGTTTCGTCATCGGTTGACATGCCGAGCGAATTCAACTGGGCGTCGTACTGAAGCAGAAGCTCCTTGAAATCGTTCACAACGGCTGAGTACATCCCAGCGGCTTCCTTTGAATCGTGAAACCACATAAGCCCTGCCATCTCTGCCGCAAAGCTTATACGGTTTTCGAGCGAACGCATATTTGACACGTCGCCCGCCGTTTCACGAAGGAATGCCACC
>JBQTJB010000263.1:0-4241 GCA_052387555.1 Blastocatellia bacterium
GTTCTCTATTTGGCATTTTCGTTTTCTCCTTAAAATTATTGCTTTCTATTTTTTTTCGCCGTCTCGTCACGAAGGCGACCAACACTTAATCTTCGAATGCATTCTCTGCTGACGATCTTTTAAGCAACTTTTCATTTGTGCTATCATCTGGTCATCACTCGAATGCAAAAATTTAAGTTTTTTGCGTTTTTTCGTCTTTAGAATGCGGTTAGAGTTTCGATTAGAAAGTTATTAGAGCGGGTTAAATAGTTGAACAACGGGCACTTGTACAGATTCGGAGCATTTGCTCTTCGCGCCGATGAAAATGTGCTTCACCGGAATGGCAGGGCTGTACCTCTAACGCCGAAGATGTTCGACATGCTGCTCGTGCTCGTAAAAAGACACGGACAGATAGTCGACAAAGATACTTTACTGAGTGAAGTATGGCCGGACAGCTTTGTAGAAGAAGGCAACATCACTTTCAATATCCGGCAGCTCAGAAAAGTACTGGACGACGATGCTCAATCACCTACATACATAGAAACGGTTCCCCGTCGCGGCTATCGTTTCATAGCGGAAGTGGTAGAGGTCAAGCCTGAGTTGGTATCCGAAAACGGCGGCTCTCCTTCTGAAACCCAAGCCGGCGAGTTAACTCATCACAATTTCAACAGATTTCTTTTTCCGGCCTTAGCTATAATTTTATTTCTGACAGTTGTTTCTTTCATCGTCGTGTGGTCAGCCAGAAACCCTGGGGTCGAATCCGTACCTATTCTTTCCGCTCCATTTTCGTCAGAAAAATTATCGACCGACGGACAGGTTTATCACGCCGTAATTTCATCGGACGGCAAGAATCTTGTTTACACTCACAGAGACGGAGAAGGCAGACAAAGCATCTGGCTCAGGCAGATCGAATCCTCGACCATTACCCAGATCATTCCATCGTCGGATAACTTCTACGGCGGTCTCGCTATCTCGCCCGACGGCAGCACCGTTTATTTTGTTCGAGGGTCTCAAACCGGCCCGCTGACCGATGTATTCCGAATTCCGATCTACGGCGGAGTTCCCCAAAAGATAATCGAAGGAACGCAGGGTTGGATAAGCATTTCATCCGACGGACGGAAAATCTCGTTCGTTCGCTGCCCTTATTCAGACGAGGATTACTGTTCGTTATACATTGCCGATTCCACGGACGGTAAGAATGAAAAGAGGCTCGTTACCCGGCCGCGGCCTATACGGATCGCCGACAACAAGATCTCGCCCGACGGGAAGACCATCGCTTTCGGAGTCGGTCAATCGCGAACTGCATCGAACGAGTTCAGCCTCATGGGTGTGGATATCGAGAGCGGAGTAGAGCGCGAATTAACTGCGCAGAAGTTTTTTATCACCGGTTACATCGCCTGGCTCCCGGACGCAAGCGGTTTGCTTCTTACCGCCCGAACGGTACCCGATCGCCATGGACGCATATGGCGGGTTTCGGCCTCGACCGGCGAAGCTACTATCTTAACGACCGATTCGGTCTCCTATTCGCGCATGAGCATGGATAGTAAAGCGACCATGCTCGTTTCCACGCAAGTGGACGCGGACTTTCACCTCAATGTTTATCAGACGGCGAAATCCGACGCCAACCCGCGCGTTTTGGCGAGTGCAATGAATGTCGTTTTTGCTCCGAGTGGAAGAATTGTTTTTTCGTCGCTGATGTCCGGCAATTCCGAAATCTGGACCGTCAACGCCGATGGCAGCGACTTGCGTCAATTGACCAATGTTCCGACGAGCGATATAGCACCGATGGTCTCGCCGGACAGCAAGTATATTTTTTTCGAGTCCGACCGAACGGGAACGATAAATATTTGGCGGATGAATCTTGACGGAACCGATCAAAAGCAGGTTACAACGCATGAAGGCGGCTTTCCGCTGCGAATATCGCCCGACGGCCAATGGCTTTATTACCGCTCGGCGCTCCAAGGTTCTCTGCGGCGGGTTCCTGTCGAAGGCGGACAGGAGGAGATTGTCCTGAACGAAATGGGCCGCAATCTCGTAGTCTCGCCTGACGCGACGCTCATCGCCTTTTCCGAACGCAAAGAACAGGAAATAACGCTGACCGTTTACTCCATTGTCGAACAGAAGCCGGTTAAAACTTTCACGGTCGCGGCCGCTAATCTTCACCATCTCACATGGTCGAACGATGGCGATTATCTTGCTTATATTCTGACCGACGACAAAAGAGAAAAGGCGAAACTTTATTTTCAGATGCTCGAAGGCGGATCCCCACGCCAAACCGCCGATCTCAGCGGCGATACAGTGGCGGAATTATCAGCCTTCGCGCTTTCCGCCGACGGGAAAACTTTTGCGGTAATCAAAGGTAATTGGAAGCACGACGCGGTATTGATAAAGGGCTTGAAATAAATGAGCGAAGGCAAGGACTATTTGAATTATGAAAACCGAAACAGCAAAAGAACTCTCGGATTCGGGATATGACATAACGCCGCTTGACGCGGAAACAATTGAGCGGCTTGCTCAGGATTTGAACGAGGAAGAATATCGCGTGTTGTTAAATCACGGCACGGAAGCGCCGTTCTGTGGGACTTTGCTGGATAATAAGCTCGATGGCACGTACGCCTGCCGCCTTTGCGGGCTGCCGTTGTTCGCTTCGAAGCACAAGTTCGATTCGGGCACGGGCTGGCCGTCATTCTACACGCCGTTTGACCGCGAACACCTCGAAAATATCGAAGACAACAGCTACGGAATGCGCCGCGTTGAAATAAGATGCGCCCGCTGCGGCTCTCACCAGGGCCACGTCTTCCCCGACGGCCCGCCGCCCACCGGCCAACGCTACTGCCTAAACTCCGCCTCACTAGAATTCTTCCCCGACGGCGAAGACATCCCGCAGAAGTCAGAACCGCCTGCGTAAGCGGGCGGCCAGTTCGTTAAAATTTAAGACCGAAAGGATGAATTGATGAGTAACAACTTGGAGATGTTTGGAATTGACTCCGAAGAAGGCGGGCCGCCTGGGTTCGGAAAGATCAATTGTGCGGTACTTGCTTCTCTCCCTGCATTTTTTCTCATCCTTTCCGTTTTGATCGGCAAGAATTGGTTGGCCGTATTTCTCGTTGGAATTTTAGCACTGCTGCTCAGTATTCCGCTGACCATAGCAGGATTCGTCAAGGTCGTTCACGAACGTCGGAACAATAGACCAACCAAGTTTTGGAAGATCATCACGTTTGTCGCCGCGATCCCGCTCCTACTTTCTATCATTGGGTTTATTTGGGGAATCATATCAACGGCTCCGCCTGTCTTCGGTATCCTGACAAAGTCCTAAGCTGCGGAGCAGCGGCATGTCGGTAGCCCCATGTGGAGCGTAGCGGAACGTGTGTTAAAACCCGCGGATAGACCGAGCGTGTGAAACACGCGACATTTTGTGCCGCATGCTTCGCAAGCTCTGATCAAATCTTCCAACCGTGACCACACGTTTCGGCTCCGCCTTCACGTGTGGCTAACGATATTTCGCCCGCCTGGCGGGCTCCGGAGCTTTCGGCGGTTTTAACGCTTCTAACCAATGTTTCGAGTGCGCACATGGAGTCTGTGAGGCTTCTCACAAATGTTTTGAGACGTCTCACAAAGTTTGTGAGAACGCTCACGAAGGTTGTGAGAACAATAAAAACCTCTGTGAGCTGGCTAAAAATTCTGAGAGCGATAAGCTTCGGAGCCGCGTTTGTCGATAGAGCGTGACGCAAGCGGTAAGTTCGTTCGAATCTATGCCCGAGAATATTTCCACACCAGCCAGAGTTTTCTTTGCGTTCACGTTCTTTGCTCAAGTGATCGCTTTGCTTTACGAAGCTTGGGCGCTGGAACCTCCGACCGCATACTTGTACCTGCTGTATCTGGCTCATGCATCGATCTTATGGTGGTGGCTCAAGGAAGACAGCAGGAAAACGGGCGGCACATGGCCGATGGACCTCGGATATTTCATCTACCTCGCGTGGCCGGTGCTCATTCCCTATCATTTGTTCACAACTCGCGGCCTTCGCGGATTCATCGGAATCTTCGGTTACGTCGCAGCGATCCTCGCAGGCTGGCTCACCGCAGTCTTGGTGGTGCAGATATATTTATGGTTATATCTCTAAACTTCAGATTCTAAGAAAACCCGCAGAAGAGTTAGTAATACTTTCCCGTTCTGTTTGATAAATATTGGAAAAGAAATATTATTTGTTTATGTTTCTCAATAACACAGCGGCGGTCGAGGCAGAAGTACTTCACATCGAGCA
>JBQTJB010000264.1:0-3469 GCA_052387555.1 Blastocatellia bacterium
ATTAACAATGCCTAATTACAAATTAGACAATCGAATTGAATCAATTAAAGAAAATGTTTTACTTGAAAAGACTTTCGCCTTTGCGGTTCGCGTGGTCAATGCTTATCAGTATTTGATCGAAGAACGGAAGGAATTCGTTCTTTCAAAACAATTCGTCAAGAGCGGTAAAACTATTGGTGCGAATTTAGAAGAGGCCGTCGGCGGGCAATCAAGAGCTGACTTTGTTGCAAAGCTGAGCATTGCTTACAAAGAAGCAAGAGAAACTCACTACTGGGTTCGTTTGTTGAAGGCTACCGGTTATTTTGAAGAGTCTCATGCCAATAGCTTATTGAATGACAATGATGAAATACTCAAAATAATCGGTTCGATTCAAATTTCAACTAAAAATCGCTCGTAATTCGGAATTGTCAATTCGCAATTTAGATAATTGAATGACATTGAAATCAATCGACTGGAAAATTACAGCGTTCGACGGTGATGCCAGAGCAGGAATAATTCGAACGAGGCGTTCAGAAATTGAGACGCCTGTTTTTATGCCGGTCGGAACTCAAGGCGCAGTAAAGGGAGTGCGTTTCGAGTGGCTCGAGGACGAGCTGGACGCTCGGATAATTCTTGGCAATACATATCATCTTTTTCTAAGGCCGGGCGTTGAGGTGATCAGAGACCTTGGCGGTCTGCATAAGTTCTCGACGTGGAACCGTTCTTACCTTACTGATTCCGGCGGCTTTCAGGTTTTTTCGCTTGCCGATCTGCGAAAACTTACGGAAGGAGGCGTCGAGTTTCGCTCGCATATCGATGGCAGCAAGCGGTTTCTGTCGCCGGAAATTTCGATGGAAATTCAGGCGGTTTTGGGAGCAGAGATCGTAATGGTTTTTGACGAATGCCCGCCGGGCGATGCCGGACGCGAAGCAACGCAAAAGAGTCTGGAAATGACTGCACGGTGGGCGGCGAGGTCGAAGGAAAGATTTGACCAGTTGCAGGCTGAACCGCCGGCTTGCGTAAGCGGGTCTGACCTGTCAGGCAAACAGGCATTGTTTGGAATTATACAAGGCGCGGGTCATCATGATCTGCGACTCGAAAGCCTTGAACGAACGGTCGAGATCGGTTTCGATGGTTATGCGATCGGCGGATTGAGTGTAGGCGAAGAAAAAAGCGTTATGTACGGCGTTCTTGAATATCTTGCACCCCAAATGCCGGCAGATGCACCGAGGTACTTAATGGGTGTCGGAACTCCGGAAGACCTTCTTGAAGCAGTTTCTCGCGGCGTGGATATGTTCGATTGCGTAATGCCGACGCGAAACGGTCGAACCGGAAGCGTGTTCACATCGCGCGGAAAGCTGAATATCCGTAACGCCCGCTTTACGACAGACACGGAACCGCTGGACCCGAATTGCAACTGCTCGGTGTGCCGCCGATATACGCGTGCCTACCTTCGCCATCTTTATCAATCAGGCGAAATGGCCGCTGCCACGCTTATCTCGCATCACAATCTTGCGTTTTACCTCGAAACCATGAATAAGACCCGCGAAGCTATTAAATCTGCCCGTTTTGCCGATTTCAAAAAGTCTTTTATTGCCAAATTGCAGGAGAATGAAGGCACCGACGTTTGATAATCGCAGACCGAATGTATATAATTAATGTTTTGTCTATCGCTTTAATAATGATGAATATACCTATGTTGCTTTTTCAGGACGCCGGAGGCAGCGGGCTTTTATGGACGCTTCTCCCGTTCGTTTTTATATTCGGTATCTTTTATTTTCTGGTGATACTTCCGCAAAAGCGCCAGCGCCAGCAGCTACAGGAAATGATCACGCAGCTTAAGATCAATGACGAGGTGGTTACAAACGGCGGAATCATCGGAAAGATCAAGGAAATAAAAGAAACGAGCTTCATTATCCAAAGCGCCGAAAAATCGTTTCTGGAAGTCGGGAAAAGCGCGGTAGTTGGCAAGAAAGCGGAAGAGAAGTGATGAGGTATGAGTGGTAAGTGATGAGAGGGAATACTTTCTTCACTTATCACTCTTCACTAATTAGAATGAAGAACAATAGTTTGTGGATCAGAACAGCGGTAATCATTGTCATTACGCTGCTGGGCATCTATCTCGTTTTCGGCCCGCGCAGGGTGCCGAACACGCAGGATCTTACCTGGAACGGCATTAAGGCGAACCTGGCCGAAAACATAAATCTCGGCCTTGACCTGAAAGGCGGCTCTCACCTTGTGATGCGAGTCAAGACGGACGAGTATCTTAAGACGCTGACTGAAAATAATGCCCAAGCCGCGCTTTCCACCGCTCAGGATGCAAAGCTGCCTGTAACGGGAAACAAGGTAGAGGCCGCAAACGGAACTTATTCCGTAGCTCTCGAATTATCCGATGGTGCGCAGGCACAGGCCGTTATCGATGAAGTTCGCAAAAAAGTCGATTTCTTCAATTGGTCCGAAAGCGTTTCGGGGAACACGATCACGTGGTCGCTGCCTTCCACGGTTCAAACAGTCTTAAAGAATCAGGCCGTCGAACAGGCTCTGAAGATCATAGAAAGCCGCATCAATTCATTTGGCGTTAAGGAACCGACACTTCAGAGGCACGGTGCCGAATCGTCCGGTCAGATCTTATTGCAGATGCCCGGCGTTGACGATCCCGAACGGGTAAAGAAGCTGATAGGAGCTGAATCTAACCTTGCGTTGATGAAGATCGTCAGCCCGCCGAGTCCTTCACCGGTTCAAACTTTTCCGACCGAGGAAGCGGCGAAACAGTCACTTGGCGGCACAGTTCCGCCAAACCGACGCACACTGGCCTATGCGGAACGTGATGACAGCTCTACCACCCCAAACACGACAAATTCGGCTGACAAGCCGAAGAGCTATGTCGTTGTCGAATATCCGGCAGTCGTCGATGGCAGCGAGCTTCGGGACGCAAACGCGATTTCGCGAACCGGCAGCGACAGCGATTATCAGATTTCGTTTTCCTTCAAACCCGCCGGAGCCGCTAAATTCGGCGAATGGACCGGCAAGAACATCAATAATTACATGGCCGTTGTTCTGAACGGCGAGGTAAAATCGGCGGCCTATATTAAATCGCAGATATTCGATCAGGGCGAGATTTCGGGCAGCTTTACAAAATCAACTGCCGACGACCTTGCGCTGACGCTTCGTTCGGGAGCATTGCCTGCAAAGATCGAGTATCAGGAAGAAAGAACGGTCGGGCCGAGCCTCGGTGCCGATTCGATTCGGGCGGGCGTTACGGCATCGCTGGCTGGACTGATCTTCATCGTCGTCTTCATGCTGATCTACTATCGCGGGTCGGGAATTAACGCCGTGATCGCATTGGTGCTCAATCTGCTGCTGACGCTTGCGGCTCTTATAGTCGCAGATTCGACGCTTACGTTGCCGGGCATTGCAGGCCTGATCCTCGGCATCGGCATGGCTGTCGATTCGAACGTGCTCATATTCGAGCGGATGCGCGAAGAGCTTC
>JBQTJB010000265.1:0-10786 GCA_052387555.1 Blastocatellia bacterium
GTTTGGGTCCACTTGGTCGATTTATTTATATAGGGGCGGTAATTCAAATTACAGCCGCACATCTATATCGAACAAAGAGGATTTATTTATATGAACACAAACAAACCGGAAAATGAGAAAGGTGACGCACAAGAGCTTCGGCTTTTCGTGCAGGGCGAGGGTCTAGCTGAGATCCAGGTAGTACACATCGGTAGCGATTCAACCGTTGCCGACCTTATCAAAATGGTCGCGGCCAAAGTCGGCGGCGAGTTTGCAGCGGCTGATGCGGAGGGCGCCTTGGTAGTTACGTTTGAGGACGAGGACAAGGAGATATCTCATAAGGACTCGTTAAAGAAAGCCGGCATTCGCGATCGCTCGCGTGTGCAGATCCACCGCTGCCGCAAGGTCAAGGTAACGGTCAACTTCAACGGTGAAACTGAGGTAGATAACTTTCCACCTTCGACAACGGTCAGAAAGGTTAAAAAATGGGCAGACAAAAAGTTCGACATCGACAAGATCGATGCGACGGAGCACGCACTGCAGCTGTGCGGAACGGCGACACGGCCGGACGAGGACACTCAAATCGGCACGTTGACCAAAAACCCGCCGTGCAGCGTCTGCTTCGACCTCGTACCGAAACGCCGCGTTGAGGGAGGCGTCTAACCTATGGCTTCCCGACCAGACGAGGCTACATTTCTCGCACACATCGAAGCGGGTCCGTTTGAGAACGGGGTTGATCGAGGCCGGTGGCGGCTGGTCTCGATCAAATGGCCGCACGCCGTCCTAGGCATCTCCGCGGCCGACCGAGCGGATACACCTGTCGAGTTTGCATTCAGGTTTGAATTATCAAACTATCCGGCTCAGCTTCCGACAGCACAACTTTGGGATCTGTCGACAGACGGCCCGCTCGAATTCAAACAATGGCCTGGTGGCGTTGACCGAGTGCAATACGCCTTCAATCCCAGTTTTAAGGAAGGGACTTGTCTCTACCTTCCATGCGATCGGCTTGCGATCGAAGGACACGACGCGTGGCGAACGCAGCATCCTGAGATGATATGGACCGCCGCGAGCGACATCACTTTGTATTTGAGGATCATCTATGACCTTCTCCATTCGAAAGATTATAAGGGCCTTCGCGGCGCCTAAGCACCAGCTCTCATGTTCAAGCGATGTCTGGAATGAAGGGATCGCTGAGTTGCGCCGCCGGACTGAGGGCTGGCACGAGAGCGGGGCGTTTCTGCTCGGCACGAACGACGGTAAACGAAGACGAATTGAAAAGTTTGTCTACTACGACGACCTCGACCCTCACGCGCTAGACACCGGCATCGTTATTTTCGATGGGGCCGGGTATGGTCCTTTGTGGGAAATGTGTCGTAACGAAAATCTAACAGTTGTCGGTGACATTCACGTACATCCCAACGAAGCCAGGCAGAGTGAATCGGATCGGACGAATCCGATGATCGCAAGGAAAAGTCACATCGCGTTGATAGCTCCCGATCTTCTCCGCCGCGAAAGCGATGCACGTCATCTGGGTATTTATAAATATGAGGGCGGCTATCGCTGGAACTATTGGGCCGGGACGCAAGCAGAAGAATTTTTTTACATAGGATATTGGGGATAGAAAATGATCGACACTGCAAATATTCAAAATGAACTAAGCCGCACGGCAAAAATGTTTCTCGACACCGGCGAAGCCGCAACCGTCGACGAAGCGTATGCGATCCTTGGCAGCTACCACCTCAGCGTACGGTTAGGAGCTGACGTGGCTCACTCCCCGACTCTTCAGGCTGCACTGCTGACAATCGTCAACACAGGCCGCCGCTGCTTTCACGGCGGGGTCGAGGTCGCCGGCTGCCCGGGTTCGGATCTCTTGGTATATCTAGAAGGTGCCCGCACGCTGGAAGAAGCGATCATTGCGCTCGAGGGGCGGTTGGTAGAATCGGTCGCATCGACCCATCCAGAAATAGTGATCGGCGATACAGACGCGTCAACGACAAGTGAGTTCTCGATTCGGGCAACATATGACGGGTGGATCGCTGGCGTTGCTCCCGTTGATGACGGCATCCGTCTTGCAGAAGCTCAAGAGTTCACGCCGGCTGGTGTGCTTGCGGGGTCTCTCGCCGTGTCAGAAGCGTTCCAGTTCGTACGCGGAAAAAATCCAATGGCTGGTTCTCGTCCGGTCGGGTTTTCGCTTTGGGAACCACACTCGAATGAGGATTGGGCAGCAACCCGGAATAAAGGTCCGGAGCTTGAATTATTGCCGGCCCGTTTGTGGCTCATAGGGCTCGGCCATCTTGGTCAAGCTTATTTGTGGACACTCAGTTTTCTTCCCTTTGCCAGCCCGGAAGAAGTTCTGATAGTACTGCAAGATACCGATCGCCTGTCTGTTGCTAATGACAGCACTTCCCCACTGACCAACCCCGATATTGTCGATCAGCCCAAGACGCGAGCGATGGCCGCGTGGTGTGATGCACGCGGCTTCCAGACCCGCATTGTGGAGCGGCTGTTCGCGGATGATTTTCGCATCGCCGGTGATGAACCGATGGTTGCTCTTTGCGGTGTCGACAACGGTCTTGCGCGAGTTTCGCTTGAGGACGTCGGTTTCTCGCGGGTGATCGAGGCAGGACTCGGCCGCGGCACTGACGAATTCTTGGCATTCCAGATCCACAGTTTTCCGGGAGCAAAACCGGCACGAGAAATCTGGACCTCAAGTGCGGTAGAGCCCCTCCAAGATCAGTCTATCGAAGCGGCAGCCTACGCCGACCTTGGCGAGCGCGGAGTTGATAAATGTGGTCTTACGCTGATTGCCAACAGAGCGGTTGGCGCGTCTTTTGTCGGAACCTTTGTTTCTACTTTGGTGATCGCAGAAGTGCTTCGGATGCTGGCGGGAGCGGCCGCGTTCGACGTTATAGACGGAACTCTGCGGCAACCAAATACGATCGAAGCCATTGCCAAGACCAAGAAGCTGCCGCCTTTCAACCCGGGCATCACACCGGCGAGCCCGGCCTTTTCAGATGCTACAAACGGGGTCGAGGAAACGACTGAGATTTTAGTTGAAGCATAAATATAACTGCCAAGGTATAATTGGCTATCTTGGATGATTGGAGGAAAAGCCGTGGGATATTCAGACGAAAAGTTAGAGCGTATTTTTGACAGGACTTCAGGCTATTGCCATCTGTGCAGTCGAAAGCTTGCTTTTTGCAATTACGCGATTCGGGGAGCTCGCGGGGCCTGGAACGTCGAGCATTCTGTTCCTCGCGCACTCGGTGGTACGGACCATTTGAACAACCTATATCCTGCTCACATCGAGTGCAATGAACTGAAAGGCATTAACTGTACGAAGCGCTCACGTGCCGCTCACGGTCGCACAAGGGCTCCGTATTCGGCAACCAAACGCATTCAAAAACGAGAAAATAATGCACTTCGAAAAGGAGTACTCACCGGTGCTGCGGGTGGAGCGATGTTTGGTCCATCCGGCGCTATTATCGGAGCTTTCATCGGCGCAATAAGCGGATACAACGAAAACCCCGATTGGTAATCTCATCATTTCAGTTCGAAGGTTGGTTTTTGTTTCTTTGAGCTTTGTTCACCCAATTGGACATCAAGCCGTTTGACTGCCTCCAACATTAGATCTGCATCGGTTTCTGCGTATATGTTAGTGATACTCATATCTGAGTGTGCGAACAGATTCTGTACGATCAGAGGATTTGTGTTTCTTCGAATAAGCTCACTGGCGAAATAGGTTCTTAGGTCGTGAAAATGATAGTTTTCTTCTCGAGTTCCATCTGGCTTGTTGATCTTGGCTCTTATTAGAGCGGGATGCCAGCGCTTGCGAAAATCCACAATTGGAAATGGTAGTTGATTATCCGCGATTAGGTCTCGTAGTACCGAAGTCGCGGTTGCGTTGATCGGAACCGATCTAGGAGGTCGGCCTTTCGAACCAATGACCCAAACTCGCTGATTTTCAAAGTCGATCACACTTTCGTCCAGTGCCAATAGTTGGCCACGACGCAGCGGTGTGTTAACGGCCAACTGGACAAGCCTATAAAGCAACTGGTCCGATTCGAGCTCCTTCCAGAGAGCTTCTTTTTGCTCGGCTGTGAGCAGTCTTTTTCGAGGTGGTGGTTCTGGAAGTGCTTTCACATACTGCATCGGATTGCGCTCAAGTAGATCCTCCTCGCAAGCGAGACTAAAGATCTTCGATAGAGTCGACATGATCCTGTTTATCGACGACGGCGAAATGGAGCTCTTCTTCTTCCGCTGGTTTTTCCCATATTGCAGCTTCGATCTCCAGTCACGGCAGTCTTGTGGGGTGATGGAATGCAGTGGTTGATCCTTGAGGTGCTTCAATAGGAGTTTTATATAAAGATTTTTTGCCCCTTTATTTACATTATTCTGCTCAACATACTTTCGATACGTCGTCTCAACAAATTGACCGAAAGTAATGGTCGTATCGGTGATCCCAAACGCTCGGTCAAAAAGCTGCTTCACCAGTTGTCGTTCGGCGAGTTCAGCTTCTTCCTTGGTGCGGGCGGTAGGAATCACCTGATGAATCGTCTTATGCCCTTTAACCCGCCTGTATACCCACCAGCGAGCTGTCGCATATGCCGGATGCTTAGCATTAATCTTCTTGCCGTTATATTTCTTAAAAACTGACATACGCTTAGAAATTCGCTAACCAAGCATCAACCTCTGTCCTATTGAAAGTTGGTCGGCCGACGCCATGAAACGGCAGGCCGTTGCATCTCATCCACCGATTGATCGTTGCTCCCGACTTCTTCAAGTACTTTGCGACTTCAGACTTTGTCATGATCTCTGGTGGCTGAACCGCGTGTATAGCCCTCTCGATCGCTCCTGCCACTGAAGTGTCAATCAACCGAATCAGTTCAGCCTTCTCAATCGTTATTATTTCAACCATTGAAATTCCTCCAATTCCCAAATTGGCAATCGATGTGCCGCAGGCCTTTTGCTTAGGAATCAGGTGAAAAAGTACGTGATTTCGCTAAGATTGCACCAAGCGACGCGCTTTTGAACCACTTTCAGAACGTTACTGAACCGAGGTGATCGATAGTGATAAATTTTGAGAGTTTTGAGCGGAAAAAACGGGACAAAAAGAATACTGCAACCAACCTGCAACCAAGTCAAAAAAATGGAGCCTCCAGCAATCGCTGAAAGCCCCATGTTTATTGGTCGGGACGGCGAGATTTGAACTCACGACCTCTCGCACCCCAAGCGAACGCGCTACCAGACTGCGCTACGTCCCGAAATCAAGAATTTTTAGATTAGATTCACGGTACGCGTTTGTCAAACCTACTGATTTTGCAGATTTCGTTGTGCCTCGTGAGTTTGGTCGGTCTTTAGCATCTCGCGGAGTTCGAGGAGTTGTGACGCCAGCGACCGCAGAGCTTCGCGGCGCTCGGGGCTGAGAAATTCCGCTTCGCGATGTCCGGCCGAAGTTGTGCTGTCATCTTCCAGCTCTAGCGACTCATCGAAAAGTCCGGGCGATTCAACAGTTTTCAGAAACTCTCGCGTGTCTCTTGGTTCCGGGTGAACTACCTTCAGTTTTGTGGTTTCACGCAACTCGTTTTGAAGTTTCTTCTTGGCACCGGCGATCGTGAACATCTCGTCGTAGAGAAGCTCCTTGATACGCAGCGATATCTCAACGTCACGTCGGCGATAACTCCGCTGGCCGGAGCGGTTCTTTTGCGGCGAAAGCATCGGGAATTCGGTTTCCCAATACCGAAGGACGTGGGCCTGTACTCCGACGATCTCACAAACCTCGCCAATCTTAAAGTAAATTTTCTCAGGTATTACAACGGCTGCCTGTCCCATATCGATAGTTATTGTGTTAAAGTTTTCTGTAAATATGGTCGCCGTTATTGTAGGCATTTATTAAACTTGTGTCAACGCAACTTTGATGCGAAGCGAATTCGACTTCATCCATAACATTAAGAAAAAATACTCGTTGAATCTGATCGGCGACGACTGCGCGGTGCTGCCCAAAGATGACAAAACCGACATGGTCATCACGGCTGATATGCTTGTCGAGGACATAGATTTTCGGCTCGAATGGACAACGCCTGAGCTTTTGGGTGCAAAAACCCTAGCCGTTTCCCTTTCGGATATTGCTGCCATGGGAGCCGAGCCGGAATGGGCGATGCTATCGATAGGAATTCCCGCCAATATTTGGAACGACGATTTTGTCGACAGATTCTATGAAGGATGGTTCACATTGGCGAAACATCACAAGGTCGAATTAGTAGGCGGCGATATTTCCAGAACGCCAGACAAGATCGTTATCGATTGCATTGTTGCCGGCGAAGTTTCTAAAGGAAAAGCAATTCTGCGTTCGGGTGCAAGCCCAGGTGACTCGATATTCGTTACCGGTGCTCTGGGCGGAGCGGCCGGCGGTTTGATGCTTCTCGAATCGGGATTCCGATACGCTGAAGTCGATGAATCTCGCAAGAAACTTATCACGCGACAGCTTCGACCTACGCCTCAGATTGCCGCAGGTAAATATCTCGCGGCAAATGACATTGCAACTGCCATGATCGACATTAGCGACGGACTTGCTTCTGACCTGCAACATCTTTGCGAGGCAAGCGGCGTAGGCGCGCTCATCGATCTCGAAAGCATACCGCGGGATCCGAATCTCAGTGCAATTTCAGCTACCGACGATGTACTGATCGGACTTGCCACTGGCGGAGGCGAAGATTTTGAGTTGCTCTTCACTTCGCAAGAAAAGAGTATTTCCGATCCTGAAATTCCTGAAATTCACCGCATTGGCGAGATCACCACAGGTGCCAGGAAAGTTATAGTTAACGGTTTCGGATTTGAAGGTTGTTGGCCGCGGAAAGGCTGGCGGCATTTTTAGCAAAATCACCTTCACCGAAAAATCTTTTCAAAAAATGCTTGACAAGCATTTTCAACCTGTGCTTATAATCCAATTTCTTCGCGATGGCGGAGTAAAATTTCGGAGATGCTTCAATGATTAGAAGTTCGATACATACGCTGAAAATATTTACGGGTTTACCGGCCGGCACATTAATGCAGCTCGGTAGTGCCCGGAACGCACTGGTGTGTTCCGATCTTGAAGGGCGAAATTATCAACCGAAACGGCGCAATAACGATCAAGCCGAACAACTAGATTGACACAGCGGGAGCGGCGTTCCCGCTCCCGAACATCGAAAGTAAGACGAGCAACTCGTCCCACTCGTATTTAGGAGCGGTTACGTCAGGATCATTGGAAGATCCCGGAGTAGCCGCTCCTTTTATTTTTGATGTTTGACAACTGAATAGCTGTATTTATAAGCACCGGATGCCTAATGGCTAAGGCAGGCAGTCTGTAAAACAGTCGCTCTCCGAGCTATGAAGGTTCGAATCCTTCCCGGTGCATTCTTCAAGGTTTTTAAGCCACCCGCTACTACAGGGGGTACTGCCCGGAGACGTAGCTCAATGGAATCAGAGCATCTCGCTACGAACGAGAAGGTTGAAGGTTCGAGTCCTTTCGTCTCTTCCAATTTTAAATTTACGAATTTCGATTTTCGATCTCTTCGCCGAATCGCAAATCGGCAATTGAAAATCACTTCGAGTTCGTCTAACAGGCAGGACGGCTGGCTCTGAACCAGTAAATAGAGGTTCGAATCCTTTACCCGAAGCCAATTCCAGGGCGTTCCACAGAGGCTATATGGGCTTGTTTTGGAAACAAGTGTTCACAGGTTCGAATCCTGCTGCACGGACCAGAATTCAAGTCCCAAGTCCAATGTCCGAAGTGGAAACCGAGCATCGAGACCTTAGACTTTGGGCGGTTTTGCACGCGTGGCCAAATCGGCAAAGGCGCTTGTCTTAGAAACAGGATATTGAAGGTTCAAATCCTTCCGCGTGTACCAAGGTCAATTGAAAATTGAAAATGGATAATTGAGAATGGCTAGCTTTCAATTCTCAATTATCCATTCTCAATTATGAACGCGGGCATAGCCAAGCGGCCAAAGGCGGCGGCCTGCAAAGCCGCTAATCATCGGTTCAAATCCGATTGCCCGCTCCAAATATTCCCCCTTTATCATCAATAAGAAGTTTTCTGGCAGCAGCAAAGGTTTTTTTGCAATTTTTGTGGTTCGTAGCTCAATTGGCAGAGCACTTCACGGTGAATGAAGCCGTTGTCGGTTCAAATCCGATCGATCCACCCAGTTCGCTAATTTCAGATCTCAATTTCAGATCTGAAATTTCTTAAATCCGGGGCCGTAGCAGAAAGGCTATGCACTTCACTGTCTATGAAGACGATGACGGTTCAAGTCCGTTCGGTCCCGCCAATGTAGAATAGGCCGCTCAAGTCTGTTCACTCGTAATTTTCGTCAGACTGGAAAGTCGGTCGTACGCCAAAGGAGATAAAACCTATGTTTACATTCATTAGTCCGTCGGACTTTAAACTGCCCGCGACGTGAACCCTCAGCTTTTCCTAGTTCGCTGATTCATGTCGCTAAAAAAGCAACAACATTTTTCAGCACACAAGAATTTGAGGAAAAGATAATGGGAAAGAAATATCACATTAGGGAACGAACGTTCCTTAACAAAAAGCTCGATATGCGTGCTTACGTTATGGCCATCGTCGAAGACACCCGCGATATCTCGGATTGTTTCGAGGATGGCTGGAAGTGGGGCGAGATCGAACTAAAGCTGGCAGATTGCTTTGACGAGGTTTCGTTCGAGTTCAATCTCAGCACTCGTGCCGACCGCGAAAACAGCCTTTACAAGATCCGCAAGATCGCTGAGGTAGTGAACGCGGTTAAGGAGGCGATCGAGATAGAGGCAAACGATATAGAAAGCCGCGAGGCGATCAAGCCGCTTTATAAATCGCTCGCCGTTCACTAATTCTCCTGCGGCGCAACCGGTCGGCTCACCTCGGAGCCGGCCGGCGGAGTACTTAAGAGTTATTAATTTTTATCAGTCTTACCCAACCACGAGCGAAACGGCGATCAAGGCGAGGGCAAGGAAGCAATTATTCCTATCTGTTTGCAACAAACATTTAATAATTTCTTGTCTGCTGATACCTGATCGCCGCTCGCTTGCCATCCAACAAATTCGATCGGTGGCCAAGTTGGTTAAGGCACTTGCCTTTTAAGCAAGGGAGCGTGAGTTCGAATCTCACCCGACGGACCAATTTCCTGCGGCGTAGTTTAACGGCAGAACAAAGGTCTCATAAGCCTTAAGATGAAGGTTCAATTCCTTCCGCCGCGACCATTTCCATTGGCATGTAACTCAACAGGAATGATTCAAAAGATGGGTTCCAAATTGGGGAAAGGTTGAATATCGACTTCAACTGGTTCGAAAGGATAGAGGCAACGGTTGATAACCTGAGGTTTCTCATGCTCGAAAACGTTTGCAATAACAAGTGCAGAAAAACCGGGAATGAATAGTGCAAAAACGATCCAAGCGAACACCCTTTGAAAGTTCCTTAGTTGGAAGAGTTTTAGCATGCGGTGATTCTAGCACACTCTGAAGAAAGGGTACTAATTATCTATAATTGAAGGAGGTAACATGCCACATAATAAACTAAACATCAGCGGTGCTGAAGCTGACATCCTCTCGTGGGTTACTCATGAGATGTCGGCTGACGAACACAAAATGCTTTGCAACGTTTCGCGGCTGCCTTGTCTTTACCAGCATGTCGCACTGATGCCGGACGCGCATCTCGGCATCGGCTCAATGGTCGGATCGGTCATCGCGACGAAGGATGCCGTGATTCCGGCCACGGTCGGCGTGGATATCGGCTGCGGAATGATGGCGGTCAAGACGCCGTTCAAGAGCGGAATTCTCGATCGCAAACTCGCTGAGTTTCGTCACGAGATCGAACGTGCGATACCGGTCGGATTTAACGACTATAGCGATCCGCTCGATGAATCGCTTGCCTGGGATCGCTGGTCCGAATTCGACGATCTGCACAAAGGCGTACAGGACCGCAAGCGTAAAGCAATGAAGCAGCTCGGTACTCTCGGCGGCGGAAATCACTTTATCGAGGTCTGCCTCGATACTGAGGACTACGTCTGGCTGATGCTGCATTCGGGTTCGCGAAACATCGGTAACGAGGTCGCGACGCGACACATAGCCACGGCGAAATCGCTGCACGACCTGAACACGCTTCCTGACCCTAGCCTTGCTTACTTCATCCAGGGCACCGACGAGTTCAAAGCCTATTGGCACGACCTCGACTGGGCCCAGCAGTACGCGATGAAGAACCGCGAGATCATGATGGCCCGACTGATAAAGTCTTTCAATCGTATGTTTGACGCCGATCTCGATCTGGGTTCCGCGATCGCGAATCGCAAATCGCAAATCGAAATTGTCGTAAACTGTCACCACAACTACGTGGCGATCGAAGAACATTTCGGCGATCGGGTCTACGTTACCCGAAAGGGTGCGATCAACGCCGAAGACGGCCGTTACGGGATCATTCCGGGTTCGATGGGCGCGAAATCGTTCATCATCAAAGGCCTCGGAAATCCGCAGTCGTTCAACTCGTGCTCGCACGGTGCGGGTCGTAAAATGTCGCGTACCTTAGCAAATCAGTAGTTCACCCGTGTGGACCTCGAAGCCCAGACCAAAGGCGTCGAGTGCCGCAAGGACAAAGCCGTTATCGACGAAATTCCCGGTGCCTACAAAGACATCGAGGAAGTCATGCGTGCCCAGTCCGACCTCGTCGAGATCGTCGCCGAGCTAAAACAGGTCATCTGCGTCAAAGGCTAGTTTCAAAGTTCCAGCTTTAGCGGGCTCTTACCAAAAAGGGCGTGTTAAAGTTGGAATTCCGAACATC
>JBQTJB010000266.1:0-6788 GCA_052387555.1 Blastocatellia bacterium
CTCCATCGGGTTTCTGATAATGTTGCCGCTCTTTCTTTTGCGGCGCGAGAAGTACGCATCCGGTTTCAGACAAAGGCTTGGTAATTATCCCGAGTACGTTCACGATGGCCGAAAGGTTATCTGGCTTCATTGCGTTTCGGTCGGCGAAACCAACGCCGCAAGACCGCTGGTCGATCATCTGCTCGAATCATTTCATAATCATCGACTTGTCATTTCCACCACAACAAAAACCGGAAATGACCTGGCGAACAAGATCTTCGCCGACAAAGCCGATGCCGTCATTTACTTCCCGTTCGATTTCAAATTCAGTGTTCGAAAAGCCCTCGCGAACTTCAAGCCTTCTCTCGTCCTCCTAATGGAAACCGAGATCTGGCCGCGTTTTATTCGTGAAGCGAAATCGACGGGAACAAAAATAGCTATTGTTAACGGAAGGCTTTCGGCAAAATCGTTTTCCGGTTATTCGAAGGTGCGGCTATTTATCCGCCGCGTTCTCGCCGATCTCGACCTTGCTTTGATGCAGAATGAAGCGGATGCAGGGCGATTCATATCGCTCGGTACTGACTCGGATAAGGTTAAAGTTACCGGAAATCTGAAGTTCGACATTTTTACTGACCCAAACGAAACTGAACTCACACGCATCCTTGATCTGAGATTTGAAATTTCAAATGGCAGACCGCTAATTATCGCCGCGAGCACCCACGAACCAGAGGAAAAGTGGGTTTTGGAATCACTCGACGGAGAACTCGGACATAACACAAGACTAATGATCGCGCCGCGACATCCAGAACGATTCGACGACGTTGTTAAATTGCTTGGCCGATCAACACATAACTTTGTACGGCGTACCGATGAACCGTCTGAGAATGACAAATCTGCCGACATTATCCTATTGGACAGCATTGGCGAACTTCGCGCGGCTTACCCGCTCGCCGGGATCGTCTTTGTCGGCGGTTCGCTGATACCGCATGGCGGGCAAAGCATATATGAACCGGCGTCTTTGGGAAAAGCGATTGTCACCGGCCCATACACTGCTAACTTCGATGACATCGTGAAAGAGTTTCTCGAAAATAATGCGATCTTGCAGTTGCCTGAAACTCACGTTGATAATCAAATTTCTAAAGGTCTAAACAAAATGCTCGTAATGTTGCTTGAAGATAAAGAGAAAAGAGATCAATTAGGCAAAAACGCGGAAGCCATCATGACGAAATCGAATCGCGGAGCCACCGATAAGACAATTGAACTACTGAAGACTCTTGCCAACTCCACGGAATAACTGAAAACTGATAATTAGGTTCAATTTGCACGAATGTTGATTGTCTTCTACATCCTCGCCGCCTTGCTCATTTTTCTGAGCTACAAATCCTTCCTTGGCGGGTTCGATTATCTGAACTATTTCAAAAGAGAGGTGGCTAAACCTATTTCCGATTACTTACCGTTTGCGACGGTTATAGCTCCGTGCAAGGGGTTGGATGAAGGATTGGAAAAAAATGTCGCCGTTCTCATAGAACAGAATTATCCTGCATATGAAGTGATCTTTGTTGTCGATGATGAAAGCGATGACGCCCTCTCTGTTATCAAAGGATTAATGGACCGCACCGACGTAGAGCCGCAGAGAAAAGAAACCTCGGCGTCTCCGTGTTTCGACGGTCAAAATATCAAGCTCGTCGTTGCGCCGCAAGCGATAGATGCCAGCCAGAAGGTCGAAAATCTTCGCGAAGCCGTGTTGCATGCGAACGACAGATCACGTGTTTTTGTTTTTGTCGATTCGGATGTACGTCCCGCAAGAGATTGGCTTCGCTATCTTATTGCACCGCTTGCAGATAGCAAGATCGGTGCGGCGACCGGTTACCGTTGGTTTATCTCGCAAAAGCAAACTTTTGCGAGCGAAATGCGAGCGGTTTGGAACGCATCAATTGCATCGGCGCTCGGAGCAAATACAAGATCGAATTTCTGCTGGGGAGGGTCGATGGCGATTCGCCGAGACACGTTCGAGAAACTCGATATGCGTGAAAAATGGCGCGGAACGCTTTCGGACGATTTTGCCGTCACGCGGGCAATGAACGAAGCAAATCTTCCGATCTATTTCGTGCCGCAGTCCCTGACGGCGTCGATAGAAAATTGCACATTTCGCGAGTTGTTCGAATTCACAACGCGACAGATGAAGATAACCCGCACTTACGCTCCGCATTTGTGGAAACTCTCTTTTTTTGGTTCGGGACTTTTCACTGTGGTAATGCTCTCCGCGTTTCTGATCGTGATTTTGAGCAGGCAGAATAGTTGGAGCGTGGCGGTTGCAATAGCGACACTCGTTTTGGTAGCGGTCTTTAGTATTGGGAAAGCTTGGCTACGGCTAAAGGCCGTCAGGCTGGTGTTGAAAGAATACGACTCAGCCCTCCGAGATCAAACATTTTCACAAATAACTTTGTGGCTGCTTTCGCCGCCTCTGTTTCTTTATAACTCGTTCTGTGCATGGCTATCGCGCCGGACGACTTGGCGCGGAACTACATACGAACTGGTTTCGGCAAATGAGACGCGTCGTATCGATTAATTTATTCCGTTCTGCTCCAAGATTTTTCTGCTCGGGATTGGTGATACTATAAGACAAGTTATCCGCAGGGCAAGACCATGAAGCAATCGAGAATGTTAAACGCGGTCTGTGCCGCATTGTTTGTTTTCGGCATTTCGCAATTTACGATTGCCCAAGAGACGGCGACTGCGGCCGGAAAAACACCCATCATTATCATTCCGGGATTGACCGGCACCGAATTGATAAACTCCAAAACGGGTCAAAAAGTGTGGTTCAGGGCTGGACGGGCAAAGGACGACGACATACGCCTGCCTATCTCAGAGGTGCTTTCCCGAAATCGCGACAGCTTAATCGCCGGCGATATTATTCGCGAGGTAAAGATAATAAGCGTCTTGCCCGAGATCGAAATTTACGAACGCCTTATCAACGCCCTCGCAAAAAGAGGCAGCTATCGCGAAGCAAAATGGGATACCGCGACAAAATTAGATTTCGAAGACACTTTCTACGTTTTCCCGTACGACTGGCGGCGGGACAATGTAGAAAACGCCAGGCTGCTGATCCGCAGGATCGAGACATTGAAACGACGGCTCGGCAAACCTGGTCTGAAATTCCATATTATTGCGCATTCTATGGGCGGGCTTATCTCGCGTTACGCGGCGATGTACGGAAATGTAGATATTCCCGCGGGAACACTAAAGCCGACCTGGGCCGGTGCACGCCATTTAGACAAGATATTTCTGCTCGGAACGCCAAATGAAGGTTCGCTTCTTTCGCTGGATGCCTTGCTCAACGGCGTCTCATACGTCGGCAGCGGCATAAATTTACCGTTCGTTCAGAACCTCACCAGATTCGATGTTTTCACCATACCGTCGATCTTTCAGCTATTACCCCATGAAGGCAGTTTGCGTGCCTACGATGAAGATTTAAAGCCTTTGGAAATAGATATTTACGAACCAGCAACCTGGGATGAATACGATTGGAGCATTAGGGAAGATAAGGATTTCAGGAAAAGAATGAGTATCGCCGAGCAAAGAAATGCACGGAGTTATTTCATTGCAGCGCTCAGCCGTGCAAAGCGGTTTCAGGCCGCCCTGAACGCAAACTCGTCCGCAAGCGTTCCGGTTTCTTTCTATCTAATGGGAGCCGACTGCAAAGAAACTCTAAACGCCTTGATTCTTCGTCGAAATGAAAAAAAAGACCGATGGGAAACTCAATTTAAGGCCGTACCCTTTACAAATTCCACCGGGCAAAAGTTCACCGTCGAACAGTTGAGGACGATAATATACACTATGGGCGACAGCGTCGTGCCGAAGCGTTCGCTGGCGGCCGAGACAATCGCCACGAACGGCAACAAGAATGTTTTGCCCGTCGTTTCAGAGCTTTTCCAATGTGAAATGCACAGTAAACTGGTCACAAATCCTGGCATTCAGGACAGGCTTTTTGCGATTTTGAAAGCAACTACCTTGGTAGTCAGCGACTTGCCAAAATGATCAAGAACTTTCTTGACAGCGACGTGGAACCGGAAAACGACGACCGACAATCGGCCGCCGATCCCGGTTTCTTAGGTTTGTCCGAACCAAATACGATTGTCGATCCTGAAACAGGGGGCGAAGAGCTATTCGTTTTATCACGGCAGCCTGAGGAATCGCTCGCGGAAACTGCACGAAAAAGCGGACTGGCGATGACGATGGGAATAGTTTTTTTCGGCTCGGTCGTATTTATGTTGATACTTGGGTGGTTTGCCGATCTGCTTTTCGGAAGCTCGCCGTGGGGGATTGTCGGCGGTATCGTGCTGGGATCAATTATCGGTTTTGTTCAGTTTTTCCGCATTTCTTCGCAGATATTCAATCCGAACGAGAAGGTGAATACCGGCCGAATGCTTATGCCGGACGACAACGACAAGAAATAGAAAAAGCTGCTTCCGAAGATGCTGAAGCTGATACCGCATTAAACCGCTCCCGCTCCTTTGAATTTCCGCGTATTCCTTTGTAAAATTTGAGTTTCGCAATGGTAGAGAATTCCGAGCCTGCCGAAGCAACCGACAATGGTGTAATGCCGCCGACACACCGGAGAATTCTCGTCATAATGGCAATTCTCGGATTCGCGGCGGCAATTGCGGGTGCAATTTTTCATTCAGTAGGGTTTGGCCTCGGGGTTTTGATAGGAATCGGGTTGGCATTTGCAAACTACTATTGGCTGAAGCGAACGCTGCAAAACGTCTTTGCCGCAGCCATTGATGGTGAAAAGCCAAAAATTTCTGCGATACGCTACATTTTGCGGTATTTCACGCTTGCGGCTGTCATCGCCGTGATTTATGCAACGAACGTTCTCCCGATAGTCGCTGTGATATTGGGAATGGGCGGTTTTGGTTTTGCGGTAGTCGTTGACGGTTTTATCAGAATTTTTTCAAACGCTTCTAACGAGAAGGTAATTTAAGAATGTTTTTATCAGCAGAGGGCGGACACCATACACCGCTGATCGTCGAATTTATTAATCACTATTTGGGCAAGCCCGTTCACGAGTTTCAGATGAACGTGACCAAACCGATGTGGGACAAGTTTTTCTCGAATTTCGGAACGGAGGCCGAAAAAGTTTTTGGCGTTTACACGGTCGAGAACGCTATTCCGTGGTACACGATAATGTTCGTGATCGCATGCATTTTAACGACCGTTCTTATTTGGATTTTCAAAGGCAAACTATCCGAAGACGATCCGAAACCCGGCCAGTTGACGCTCGAAGCCGGATTTCTTGCGATCAAGGATCTGGTCGTCCGGGTTATCGGCGAGCACGGGTTCAAATATTTCCCGGTGGTTGCGACCTTTGCCTGTCTGGTGCTGGTCTCGAATTTGATGGGTCTTTTCCCGTTGTTCATGGCTCCGACGGCGTCGGTGAACGTCACATTCGCACTAGCGATCTCGTCTTTCGTTTATTACAACTACGTCGGGATCAGCGAAAACGGGATCATCAAGCATCTGGGACATCTAACGGGCCCGCGTTTGCCTCTGATTATGACGTTGATAATCACGCCGCTGATATTTTCAGTCGAGCTTATCAGTAACATGATACGGCCGTTCACGCTCGGCGTCCGGCTGTTTGCGAATATGTTCGCGGACGAGAAGATCTTCATGGAGATAACGAATCTTTTCCCGCCGTTCACGCAGATCATTTTGCCGCTGCTGTTGACGGGACTTGCGGTATTCGTTGCTCTCGTGCAAACGCTGGTGTTCACTTTGCTTTCGATGATCTACATAAGCGAGGTATCGCATGCTCACGATGAACATCACGACGAGGAGCACGCAGCGGAACCGCAAGGCGAGTCTGTCGCAGCCGCAGCGTAGTGGCTTCTTTCTTGTCCTGTGTTTTCGTTCTTGTTCTGTGGTTTGGATTTAAGCTTTAACCACGGAAAACACAGAAAGACACCAAAAACAAGGAACAAAGCAAGGATCAATTTTGAACACGCATGTGTTCATTGCCGGCAAAGGCCGGAACCCATCGGGAGAACATTTTTGAAAACCCGCGTTTTATAGCAGATATGCCCGCACGCGACAGGAGCCTTGACTCCACGGAGTATAAATCAAGCGCATACCGGAAGCGAGGCGAAATCATACAAGCAAAGCGAGTTTTGGGAACGGTTCTCCTGAGAAAAACGTAAATAACAATAGAACAGGAGATATGAAAATGAATAAATTCAAATATGTTTTGTATGCAACATTGGCCATGGCTTTGATGGCGATTGTCGCCGCAGCTCAGCCGGGCGGAGCGGGTGCCGCAGGCAGCGCCGATAACGAATCGACTGTCCTCGCCGCAAAAGCGATCGGCGGAGGCATCGGATTCGGTTTGGCTGCCGGCCTTGCCGGTATCGGACAGGGATTAGTCGGTTCGCGTGCGGCCGAAGGAGCGGCCCGCAATCCCGGAGCCGCCGGTACGGTTCAGACGCTTATGATCATCGCGTTGGCTCTTATCGAGTCGCTCGTGCTCTTTGCTCTGCTTATCGTATTCGTTAAGCTTTAATTCGAGAGTATCTATGACCTATGCGGACCGGGTTTATCCAACTCGTGTCCGCATGTTGTTTTTAAGCACATAAGTTATTAAAGAAAGTTTCAATGCAACTTGCGCTAGAATTAAGCGTTCTAAAAATTGATGGCTGATCATTTTACAGGGAAAGTGCTTGCGGACAAGTTTCGCGTCGAAGGTCTCATCCGCCGCGGCGAGCTTGGCGATCTGTTTGACGCTACCCATCTATTGATGGATAAACGTGTCA
>JBQTJB010000267.1:0-4599 GCA_052387555.1 Blastocatellia bacterium
TTTTTGAAGCCTGAAACGGCCGCTCCTCTTCCTTCTTCAATCCCTCGCCTACAAAAAGTCGAACGGATGTTTTCTCACCCGGCCGCAGGTGAAACTTATCAGGTTCGAACCAGTATTCGTGAGCAAAACCCTGAACCGAAACGAACAGTAGCAATAAAAATGCAATACCACGCTTATTCATAGCTCGAATTTTATGAAAAAACCTAAAAGTTAAAACTGAAAAGTAACAATGTAGAGAATAAGATTCGATTTAATTATTTCTTTTCAGTTTTCAGTCTGTCCTAAGATAAATTTTTACTCATCGGCCCCAACTTCCACCCGATCCGGCATTTCCACCTGTTTATCGCTTGCGACGTCGTGCTCCAGGTTTTCGCTCTTCAGCCGATTTTCCCACGCAGCTTTTACGAACGATCTGAAGAGCGGATGTGCATCGAGAGGTTTTGATTTATATTCGGGGTGAAATTGGCACGCGACGAAGTGAGGATGAGTTTCACGCGGCAGCTCGATCATCTCAATGAACTTTCCGTCCGGCGAGATGCCGCTGATTACAAGCCCTTCGCGTTCAAGAACATTTCGGTATTCCGGATTAAACTCATAGCGATGGCGGTGCCGTTCGCTGATCTGCTCTATCCCTTGATAGATGTCCTTTGCGAGAGAATTCTCTTTCAAATTACAGTCCCAGGCGCCGAGCCGCATCGTTCCGCCGAGTTCCTCGACATCAACCAGATCGCGCAGCTTAAAGATGATCGGGAACGGAGTTTCCTCGTTAAATTCGGTCGAATCGGCGTCGCGAAGGCCGCAAACATCACGTGCAAATTCGATACAAGCCGTCTGCATTCCCAAACAGATTCCGAAATACGGCGTACCGGATCTGCGGGCATATTTTATTGCACGAAGCATGCCCGAAATTCCGCGTTTGCCGAAGCCGCCGGGCACGAGAATCGCGTCGTAATCCTGAAGCTCGTTTTCACAATCGTCCTTCATCAGGTTTTCGGATTCGATCCACGTGATATTTACGCGGAGATCGTTGGCAACGCCGGCGTGGGTCAGAGCTTCACGCAGCGATTTATAAGAATCTTCCAGTTCCACATATTTACCTACAATGGCGATCTTCACTGCGCCGCTCGACGGATCTTTTATGGTCGAAACAAGATCTCGCCAATTTTTTAGGTCCACCGTCGGAAATCTTTCGGTCAGCCCGAGGTCTTTTACGATCAATTCATCAAGCGCCTGTTCGTGAAAGGCGAGAGGTACTTCGTAGATCGTAGGAAGATCGAGCGCTGAGATCACCGCATTTTCCTGTACGTTACAAAACAGAGCTATTTTGCGGCGCATGTCCCCGGAAATCGGCCGATCCGAGCGGCACAACAAAATGTCCGGAGAGATACCGATCTCACGCAGCTCGCGAACGCTGTGCTGGGTCGGCTTTGTTTTTAGTTCACCGGCGGCGGCGATGTAAGGCACGAGCGTTACGTGAACAAAAATCGCATTGCCGCGTCCTTCTTCGTTGCCCATCTGCCGGATCGCTTCCATAAAGGGCAGTGATTCGATATCGCCGACGGTTCCGCCGATCTCGACTATCAGAACATCGGGATTATGCGTGTCGGCAACGGTACGCACGGCCGCTTTGATCTCATCGGTTATGTGCGGGATAACCTGTATCGTCTTGCCGAGATAATCGCCTCGGCGTTCTTTTTCGATCACCGAAAGATAAATCCGGCCGCTTGTCCAATTGTTCGCCTGTGACAATTTAGCATGCGTGAAGCGCTCGTAATGGCCTAGATCGAGGTCAGTCTCGGCACCGTCATCGGTCACGAAAACCTCGCCGTGCTGAAACGGCGACATCGTGCCCGGATCCACATTAATGTACGGGTCGAGCTTCATCATCTGAACGCTCATCCCGCGTGCCTCCAGTAAACACCCCAAACTTGAAGCCGCAAGCCCCTTACCCAAACTGGAAACCACGCCGCCAGTTACGAATATGTATTTAGTCATAATAATTTGCTCGTCGTTCATTTTTCGTTGTTAGTTGATGGAACCGGTCTCCATGTCTCGGCGTCCCTCAGTCTCGGCGTCATCTGCCGTCTTCCCTTCGCGTTTCTTTTTTTGATAGCGTCCTTCCTTCATCTGTGTTGTTACTTCCTTCGTTTTCGCCGCTTCGGGGTTCATTAATTCCTGCAATGCGTTCATGCTGACCCCGATGGCGGTCGTGCCTTCGGCCGCATTCCGTTCGAACTCTTCAGATGTCCGCTTCTTCTGGTTTGCCAGAGCACGAATTCCAAAAAAAGCTCCGGTGATCAACAAAACAAAAAACGCTATTCCTGCCCAATCGTTCATTTTTCCAGGTTATCCCAACCGTAAATAATTGTCGCAAAGTTTTCTTCACCAATTTTATGTGCACCGCGCCCCAAAACCGAACCACCCATCTTTTCGTAAAACGTTCTAAACGGGCTCGCTTCGAGTGTATCCAGACATAGCGAATTACAGCCTTCGTCAATCACCTGTGAACTACATTCAAGAAAAAGCCGTTTTCCAATTCCCATTCTCTGAAATTCAGGCAAAACGTAGAATGAGAAAATCTGACGCTCATGCGAAACTTTATCCAAAACTGGTTTGCCGCAGTCGATAAATCCAACGATGCCATTCTTATCGTTTTCCGCGACAAATAAACGGTAGTTTTCGCGCGAAAATCTTTCGAGCATCACTTGTTCGCGTTTCTCCGGCGAGAGAGAATTCAGATACCATTCCGGTTCGATTCCTGCAAATGCTTTTCGGACGGATTCGACGTAAACATGAGCGGTGTCGGAAATATCAGTTTCGGTCGCTTTGCGAATAGTCACTGCCTGGGTTGTTAGAATTTGTTGAACTCGTTCGAAATCTTCCTTTGTATCAATACCAATAGAACTGGAAGCTGCCTCAATAACCTTTATATATGCTCCATTTTCCAGAGCCCGAAGCTGTTCGAGCATTTCGATCTTTTCAAGGCGTGACTGAGGCAATTTTGTGAACTCTAACAAATACTCGCGACGATAAACATATAGCCCAGTGTGTTTCTTAAACTGGCGAAGAAGTGCGGGGTCGTTTGTTAAAGCTGCCTTCAGATTCCCGTAACGATTTACTTCATCTCGAAGAAACGGTATGGGCGAGCGGGAAAAATAAAGAGCCATTCCATCATCGTCCGTAACAACCTTTACTACATCCGGCGACAAAACGTCGGCGATATTTGTAATCGGCTCAAACGCTGTTGCTATGTTGATAGCTTTGTCAATGCTATCTGTGTTAGCGGGTGGTTGAAGATTACCGAAAAATTCTGCATTGTCTCGTAGCTGTGTTAGACCCGCCGCTACCGCTCTCGGTTCCGACAGCTCCGCGGACCGCAATCCACACTCTGCAACTGCCTCGACTGCTTTTTCGATTGTTCTCGGCGAAATCAGTGGTTCGTCGCCCTGAACGTTGACGATGATCGAGCCTTCCGGCAATTTTTCGGCAACTTCGGCGACGCGGTCGCTGCCGGAATTATGATCGCCCCGCGTCATCACGGCTTCGCCGCCTGAATTGAGCACGGCACGCAGTATTCGCTCGTCATCGGTGGCGACAATTACTCGGGAAACGTTCCGGGCCGCCGCCGCTCGCTCTAAAGTGTGCAAAATCAATGGCTTTCCGGCAATCAGCAGCAACATCTTACCGGGCAGACGGGTGGATGCATACCGCGCTGGTATTATCGCTATCACATTTTTTTGTTGATTGTCCCCGTGATGCTCCACGGGATTTTAGGTTATCTTTATTCGAAGCGAAACTCAAGACGCCAAACTCGAAACTTGGAACTCAGCCTGCGCTTCTGTACACTTTTCTACGTGGAAGCAACAAATCAATTCATGCCGGATCAAATAGTCCCGGTCGAACCTCAACAACCCGAAACATATCAACCGACACCAAACAACCCTCCATGGAACAGTTGGACGGCAGTTGGCGTTTGGGTTGCAAGTATCTTATTTCTCGTTATCTTCGCTACGCTTTTTGTCATGCCCTACTTATTTGCTCAAGGTTTAAATACGAGCGACGAGGCTGTAGTTAAGAACTTTTTAAAGACTGATCCTATTGCGGTTCTTTTGCAAATGCTTGCAGTGTTTCCTGCTCATTTGTTTACGCTCTTTTTGGCATGGTTGGTAGTGACGCGCTACAAAAAGTATTCATTTCGCGAGACTTTGGGTTGGAAAATGAATGGTTTTCGCCTATGGCACGCATTTGCAATTTCAATAGGTTTTTATGCCCTTGCCATCGCAGCTGTTCAAATATTCGGTGATGTGGAGAACGATTTTGATGTAATGCTTAAAAGCTCTAAATGGATTGTTTATATTGTGGCTGTGTTTGCCGTTTTTACGGCTCCGATCGTAGAGGAGGTTGTTTATCGCGGCATCCTTTATTCGGCATTTCAGCGTACTTTCGGCGTAACGATTTCTTTGGTTTTTGTTACAATTTTGTTCGCCGCTGTTCATGGACTTCAATATAGTCAGGATACTACGCCTGATTATACCGTGATGGGACTTCTTCTTCTTAGTAGTTTTGTTCTGACGATTATCCGCATACGAACAGGCCGCA
>JBQTJB010000268.1:0-7358 GCA_052387555.1 Blastocatellia bacterium
GCGTTCGGCTCGTGTTTTTGCTGCGTCGACATCCTTTTGTGTGGGGCCCCAGGAGACTCCTTTAAGCTGCAATCTTGCGAAGGAGCGTTTTGCGGATTTTGCATTATTTTCACTTGCAAACCCGAACGAAGTGAACATCGACGCGACCATCGACAGTGCTAACAGCCGTTTTCCCAAATTTTTCATATGTTTATTACCCTTGAAAGACGATCGGTGAGGATCGGAAATTGATGCTGATATTCTATATTGTGACAAGAAAGGTGTCCAAAAATACTTCATTGCTCAGATGCCAGGATTACGTGTTCAACTATAAGTTTCTGCGATCAGGTAAGTAGTTTAACCAGAAAATAACTAAAGATCCAAGAAACACAATATTTCAAAAAGCCCGATTCTTTATAAAGAGATCAGGCTAATTTTACTCGCAAGCTTAGATTCTGCCAGCTATTTACACTTCGAATAACCGCAGTCACGGCAGAAGTCGCAGCCGGATGCATGTTCTAGTTGTCCGTCGCATTCCGGGCAATCACCGATCAGATTCGACATAGCAGGTTGCGGTTCCGCGTCCGCCGCCGAGCATTTTGCGATCTGCCGTTCCGAAGCCGGCAGATTATTTAACCGCCGGTCGATCAGCAGCAAGCATTCCGCTACTGCCTGTTCGGGAGAGGTCAAAAGCCGTTCATTGAACCAGACGGCATGCGTTCCGGTCACCTTGTTCAGACTGCGCACGACTTCCTTAACCTCGAATCCGCCGCGAAGCATCTTTGACGCAAGCAGCCCCACGCCCGCACTGATCGGGCCGGCCACGAAAACCTCGAGAATTCTCTCGCCGTCATGATTTACCGTAACGTAAAGATTCTGATTTTCGAACGGAATTCGCCATGTCGAACCTTGAAGCTCGCGGGGACGTTCTACACGCAAGGCGTGAGTCTCATGTCCCAAGTCCAATGTCCCATGTCTTTCGTAATCAATACCTTCGCCTTGGGATGCGGGACTTGGGGCTTGGGACTTCATTGCATTTAGGACCTGGTTATCACGGCTGCCGTCGCGGTAATAGCTGACGGCCTTGCAGCCGAGTTTTCGAGCCAAATGGTAAAGTTCATCGACCGATTCGACCGTATCGTCTCTGGCTCCGTTGCACGTCTTAGAGATTGAATTATCGACATGCTTCTGAGCTGATGCGAGAACCTTTACGTGCTGAAGCGAGTTGATATTCATCGCTGAAATAAAATGCGGCGGCAGTTCCGATTCGTGTTCGACGACGTATTCGGCGGCGGACTTTATCGACTCTTCATCGGTTTGGTCGACTTCCAGCCCGAGAGCCTCAGCCGCCGGCGTATGCACATAGGTTCGCGTGCCGAGCGTGTCCTGGCGAACATAAGCCCAGGAAAAATTCGGCTCGATACCCGACGAAGTTTCGGCGACAAGTGAGATCGTTCCGGTCGGTGCAATGGTCGTAACTTCGTAATTTCGCGGCGTAAGCGGCATTTCACGGGGGATGCCAACGTCTTCGTAAAGAAACTTTGCATATGCGTCTCGATTCGCGTTCAGTTCCGGGAAAGTACCTTTTTCGGTGCCCAAACGCAGCGATTCCATCCAAGCTTCTTTGCGGATAAAGCCCATTACGCGTTCCATAAGTTCGAGTGATTCTTCGTCGCCATAGGTGATTCCGAGCTTCAGGCAAAGATCGGCGAAACCCATAATGCCGAGCCCGACGGGGCGGGTTCGCTTAACGACATTATCGATCTCCGCCAGCGGAAAATGTCCGGCGTCGATTACGTTATCCAAAAATCTCGTGCAGAGGTGCGTAGCCACGGCGAGCCGGTTCCATTCGATGCAGTCTTCCATGTCCGTGCCGTCACCGGTCTTCGTGTAGAACTTTGCAACATCGATCGATCCGAGATTGCATGAATTGTTGAAATGAAGCTGCTGTTCACCGCACGGATTGCAGGCGTAGATCGGCCCCATCGACGACATCAAATGATTGTGGCGGTTTACTTCGTCGATGAAGATTATTCCCGGTTCGGCATATTTATGAGCCGACGCAATGATGCGGTTCCAAATGTCCGGTGCATAAACCATTCCGGGCATCGGCGGTTCTTCTATCGTGCAGTCAGAAAGATCGGCTGTTTCAAAAGCGAGCTTGTCTGCGAACGTCGCGGTCGTGCCGTTGGGGCGACGATAAACGACGTAATCTCTTCCCGTAGCCGCGTCGTGAACCGGCTGCTGCCACGGCTCTGCGTTGAACTCGGTTTGGAACCAAACACCGCTGTCAACTGCATCCATGAACAGATCGGTGACGGTGACCGAAATATTGAAATTCGTCAGGCTTGTCTGGTCGTTCTTTGCATGGATGAACCTGAGAATATCCGGATGAGAGACGCTCAGGATTCCCATGTTCGCGCCGCGTCGGACGCCGCCCTGCTTTACTACCTCGGTCGTCTGGTTGACGATGTTCATAAAGCTGACCGGTCCTGATGCTACCCCCCGCGTTGAATTGACCATTGATCCTGCAGGACGTAAAAACTCGTAGGTCATTCCAGTTCCGCCGCCGGTCTGATGGATGATCGCAACATTTTGAGCGTGCTCCATGATGCCCTCTATCGAGTCAGGGACGTTAAGCACAAAGCAGGCCGCGAGTTGGCCTTTGGGTTTTCCGGCGTTTACCAGACACGGCGTGTTCGGGATGAACTCGCGGTTCAGCATCACGCCGGACATATCGTTATAGAAAAGCGATTGTTTGTGCGGATCGGACTCTGCCTTCGATACATGCCCGACGACTCTGCGGACGATATCGGCCCATGTCTCGATGGCTTCGCCATGCTCGTCCTTTATCGAATATCTTTTTGCCACGACCTTTTGCGCATTCAGGCCGAGGGGTTCAATTTTCCTTTTTGCTGCTGTTCCAAGACCGTTTCCGCAGCGTTTTGAGGCAAATCCTCCTGTCGAAACAGGCTCAAGAACTGTGCTCATATTCGCTCTTTCTCCTCGTGCCGTCACTAAAAGACACTCGTTGTCGATTAATACAATCTTAACATCTTGAACGGTATTTTTGAATTGTTTTCGTAGTCGGATAGTTGAGAATCGAGTTTGAGAATCGTAGTAAGAGTCATCCCCAAGTGAAGCCAATATAAACCATCTTTCATTCGCGTGTCAACAAAAAAATACACAATATATTGTGGTAAGCTGAATAAATGCAACAACTGACGGCGTAAGTTAAAGTAATGGTTTAGGATACAGTTTTTTACGTTGACTGGTCCACTCTTTACAAAATTTAGGAACTGAACACGAATGGGGTACTGACCGGTTGACTTAAGAGAGGTGCTTTTCCGAAACTTAATCTTATGGATAAACTTGTACGCGGAACTGCGGCCGATGGAACCGTGCGCTTTTTGGCAGCAATTTCAACCGACATCACCGAAGAAGCAATTCGCCGCCACCAAACTTCGCCTACCGTTTCCGCGGCTCTTGGGCGAATGCTTACGGGCACGCTTCTTCTGGGTTCGACACTGAAGGATTTCGATCGACTAACGGCAAAGATCGAAGGTGACGGCCCGGTCGGCACGATAATTACCGAAGCCAACATCAACGGGCAAGTACGCGGCTATGTGAAAAACCCGACGGTGGAATTGCCTCCGAATACGAACGGGAAATTCGATGTCAGCGGAATCGTCGGCAAAGGGACATTTTATATTATTCGCGAATCGGGATTCGATATAGGCCTGCACAAAGAACCGTATATCGGGTCGGTACCAATAGTTTCGGGCGAAATCGCCGAAGACTTTGCTTACTATCTCGCAAAGTCCGAGCAGATTCCTTCGGCTGTATTGCTTGGCGTGCTGCTGCAAAAATCCGAACCGTACGTGATGGCGTCGGGCGGCGTAATGGTTCAGATGATGCCGGGAGCAAATGAGCACATAATCACGATGATCGAGGATACGATAGCGCACGCTCCCCACCTTACCTCAGTGATACTCGAAGGCGGAACACCGGAAGATCTCGTAAAGCTTGCTTTGGGAATCATCGAATACGAGATTTTAGAGGAAAAAGAAATCGAGTTCGCGTGCAGCTGCTCGATTGAAAAAGCGGTTTCGATGATCGGATCTCTCGGCCATGACGAAGTCCAATCGATGTTGACAGAACAGAAAGGAGCCGTGATGAATTGCGGGTTTTGCAACGAAACATACCGGCTAAACGAAACTGATCTCGAGAAACTACTTGGGTGATTTTGCTCGATTGTTTCCTATCATCACCGGCTGTGTCCATGCCATTTTTCCGTTTGATTCGATGATCTTCGCGCGAACATACATCTCGTTGCCTCGGAAGTTGTATGTTGCCGGACTAGATGTTGCCTCGCTCAACATTCGCCCGCCGCGGCCGATAAATTGAATTCTATACTTGCTCGAACGCTCTTGTTTTATCACAATGGTCATCGATTTTTTATTTACATGGTAATCGCCAAGCTCAACGCCGGTCGAAGCGTAGAAATCACCACGTTCCAATGCGCCAAGAATTCCTTTTTTTGTTAGTTCAGCAGCACGCACCATGATCCACGCCTGACCGGGAGTCGGCGCTGTTTTGTCACCGATTCTTTTGAAAAAATGTGAATCGTCAGTACCGAGACCGTAAATTAATCTTCCGCTTGAAAGCACAAGGTCCCAAATTTCTTCAGTCCCAGGCGAACCACCGCCGCCTAGATTATTGACCAGCGGGTGACCGTTGAAAAGTTCGAACAGCATCACATTCCGCGTTTTCGAGATCGTCACCGCCGTCAAAGCCCATCCAAAATTCGGATGGTTTATTTGCGGAACACCGCCGAGGGACCGAACACCATCGACATTAAGCTGAAGATTCTCAAGAGAAGTTTTGCCGCGTTTTGGCATCGTAACAGAGGAAATGCCGAGTCCATTGATGTGGTGTGGCTTGCCGTTGGTTCGGTCGGTAACTTCCTGTCCGGGGAATACGACAAACTCGCCCGGTTTTGCAAATAACTTGTTAAGCGGTTCTACTGGGGTAATGAACTCGTGATCGGTAATGAAAAGAAAGTTATAGCCATTCTGCGCGTACCATTTCACAACATCCTCCGGTGAGGAATCTCCGTCGCTGTTCAGGGTATGAGCATGCGTGTTGCCTTTGTACCAGCGGACGTCAACGGCCTTAGGCTTTTTTGCTCCAGCGTTTTCAGCATTTTGCGTCAAACCGGACAGAGGCATGACGAGAACAGCTAAAGTAAAAAATAGTTTCGACATGGGTTCTAGTGGTTCATTTTGATATTGAACAGTAATCACCGCGGAAATAAACAAGCGGTTCGGCGTCGTGGATAATTACATTTTCAACTCTTGCCAAGAAGATCGAATGATCGCCGCCGTCAAGCGTTTGGGTTAAGCTGCATTCGAGCGTGACAAGCGATTCCGGCAGAATCGGGATTTCGAGATTGCCCTCAACAAGATCGATTCCTTCAAATTTGTTATCCAATATCAACGCAAAATGTTCTGAGACCTCGCTTTGTTCTGCCGAAAGAATATTGACGGCAAAGATGCCTGATTCCTGGATGGCGTAATGGCTTCCGGCGTTTTTTTCGATGCAGACCAATACTAACGGCGGATAGAGCGACACCGAGCAGAAAGCTGAAACAGTGATCCCGTGAAGCTTGCCGCCGCCGTCTTTTGTTGTAACTACCGTAACGCCGCTGGCGAAGCGTGATAGAGCGGCACGGAAATCATCAGAGGAAACAGGCATAAAGGTTAACGAAAATTTACCTTATCGCAAGGCAAGAATCAAAAACGGGCAAATTGATAAATAAACGGCGATAAATGATAATTTTGTCGAAGATGTCTAAACTCGATACATTCTTTGCCTCAATCAGCTGTCTTGTAATTGCCGAATTAGACTGGCTGATACCTGCAAACGGGAAAGGTCCGCAAAGCCTTCGCGATGCAATGCGTTGGAGCCTTTTCGCGGGTGGAAAGCATTTTCGACCGGCTCTTGTATTTGCAGGCGGGCGTACATTTGGTGCCGAGGACGAACAGCTTGTGCGAACGGCCGCGGCGATTGAAATGATCCACACCTATTCACTTATCCATGACGATCTGCCGTCTATGGACAACGATGATCTTAGGCGCGGACGAGAAACTTGCCACAGAAAATTCGGAGAGGCCACTGCCATTCTTGCCGGTGACGCCCTGCAGGTGCTCGCTTTTCAGGCAATCAGCGAGGATAAAAGACTGTCCGAGCGTACACGCTTACGATTGGTGTCCGGCCTGTCTCAGGCGGCGGCGAAGATGGTCGTAGGCCAGCAGATGGATCTCGAAGCCGAAGGCAAAGATGTTTCGATCGAGGAATTGAGGCAGATACACGAAAACAAGACCGGCGCCCTTATTGCTTTTTCGGTCACGGCGGGCGCCATCGTCGCGGAGGTCGGTGATGCGGAGATCGCGATTGTTTCCGACTATGCTTCCAAGCTCGGGCTTCTTTTTCAAATTACAGACGACTTGCTGGATATAACGCAAAAGACCGAGATCCTTGGAAAGACGGCAGGCAAAGATATAGCTTCTGGCAAAGCCACATACCCCAGCATTTACGGAGTGGAGGAAACCAAAATCTTTATGGAGAACATCCACGGCGAGGCGATCAGGACTCTGGATCGAATGCCGGAGCGTTCAGATACTCTGCTCAGGATTGCCGATTTCGTGCTCGAACGCACTTCTTGAAAAAAAGCGCATATTTAAAGCGATGCGAGCAGTGTTTTAATTCTATCGTAATGCACTGCCATAGCAGGATCGATGGATCGGGCTGACCTTACATCCTCATAAACATCGAGGGCCGTATGCAGCTCTTTTTTTGCGGCGGCAATATTTCCCGACCCACCCTTCCTCAACAGCATTTCGGCGTATTCCAAATGACCTTTTGCGATTATCAGTCTTCGAAGGAAATCCGTCCTGTCATGCTTAAGATTCCTCTCGATCTTAAAAGCCTTGGCGAAATAGTTTTCGGCCGTGTCAAAGTCGGACATCTCGCCATGCGAAACACCAGCTCCGGCGTAAGATTCGAATAGATTATCCGCCACGAAAGCATTTTTCGGGTCGGACGTGATTATCTGTTCCTGAATCTTAATCGCTTCGGAAAAAGAAGCTACGGCCCTTGCGTAATCCTTAAGCCCGTTGAGAGATTCACCAATGCCGCGATAGCTGAGGGAAAGGCCGATCCGGCCTTCGAGACCGTCCGGTTTTTCCTCCACGATCTGTTTATCGTAGGCCAGCGCCTTTTCGTAGCAAGCTAAACCGGACACGAAATCGCCGCTGACAATAAAAACAGTCCCCAGATTTTTATAAGTCAAAGCAGCGCTACGTCGGTACTTCTTG
>JBQTJB010000269.1:0-5184 GCA_052387555.1 Blastocatellia bacterium
GAACTTTGCGGTAAGATTTTTTTTCCGCAAAGGGAATAAAGTTTATCACAATGCTCGCAAAATCCTTCGATCAGTGGTTTGCGTTGACTTTGAATCGCACCTGAACGATACTTATTTCGCCTTAACTCAAAGGAGCAAAACCGAAGAATATGGCTACAAATTACGTTACTTGCCCGAATTGTCACTCGCAAAACCCCGGCAACTTCACCACCTGCACCAATTGCGGAACGATGCTGCCCATCAGCCCCATGCCGATGCAGCCTGCAGGCGGTTACGGACAAACAAAATTGCCCGGAGCCGACAAGAAGATCGCCGCCGGTATTTGCGGGATCATCCTTGGCGGATTCGGCGTCCACAAATTCGTGCTTGGCTATCAACAGGAGGGCATTATTCTTTTGTCCGTTTATCTCATCGGTCTGATTATCACTTTCATCACATGCGGAGTCGGATTTTTTATTCCGTTGGCGGCGGCCATAGTTGGGCTCGTCGAGGGAATCATCTACCTCACAAAATCAGACGAAGAGTTTGTTCAAACTTACATCATCAACAAAAAGCCCTGGTTCTAGAAAAGTAGAACAGGCGGGCGAGCCTGTTCACTCATTTGCCCTCCTCGATAGCTTGGCAAAATGTTCACAGGAATAATTGAAGAACTTGGCACGATCGTATCGCTGGAAGAATTCAGCGGTGGAAAGCGTATAGTCGTGGATGCCCGGATCGTTACCGAAGGATCGAAAGAAGGTGATTCGATTTCGGTCAGCGGGGTATGTCTAACCGCTCTAAATATCAATTCGCAAAACTTTTCAGCTGAAGTATCGCAAGAGACTCTGAACCGTTCTACTCTTGGCGTATTGAATGTCGGTTCGCGCGTAAACCTTGAACGGGCCGTCACACCGTCAACGCGGCTTGGAGGCCACATAGTTCAGGGTCACGTGGACGGGCGTGGAGAGTTTTTTTCGGCGGTCCAAAGCGGCAAGTTCTGGACGGTTAAGATCGGGTTTCCAGAAGAGATCGGCAAGTATCTTATTTTCAAAGGTTCGGTGGCCGTGGAGGGCGTCAGTCTGACAGTCGCGGCATTAGCCGAGACGAGTTTCGACATCGCGGTTATCCCAAAAACCTGGGAGATGACGAATTTTTCCACTCTCAAGTCGGGTGATCCGGTAAATCTCGAAGCCGACGTGATTGCAAAATACGTTGAGCGATTGATGGGAAAAATCATGATGCAGCCCTCCCCCGTATCCATGGAACTATTAAAAGCCAAAGGTTTTATATAGAAATTTCAATTGCTCGGAGGTTGGAATGAAATTCGCAAAATACACGTTCGCAATTGCAGGTATCCTCGGCATTATCGTTCTCTTGCCCCAGTATTTTCTTCTGGAAAAAACCGGGACCGACTATCCACCTCCTGTAACCCACCCGGAATTTTATTACGGTTTCATTGGCGTGGCCCTCGCATTTCAGGTCGCGTTTTTGATAATTGCGACCGATCCTGTCCGGTACCGCCCGTTGATGATAGCGGCTGTAATTGAAAAACTTTCGTTCGGACTCGCGACAGTTATTTTGTATCTACAAAACCGCACCGCCGGACCGGTAGTCGCGGGGGCTTCACTCGATCTTGTGCTGGCCGTTCTTTTTGTCATCAGCTACATAAAAACGTCAGTCGAAACACCGTCGGATTTTGTGAACGAATTCGAGCATTGACCGCCACAAAGTGAAAGTCGGCGTAAAAAAGACGGCCTCGAATGAAGCCGTCTTTCAATTTGCTTTTGACAAAGCCCCTACTTTGTTCCGCTCGACAGTTTGCCGATGAGCGAGAAGAGCGGTAAATACATCGAAATTACTATGGAACCGATGGTTACGCCAAGGAAAGCGATCAGTACCGGCTCGATCATTGCCAGAAGATCGGCTATTGCAGTGTCGACTTCTTCCTCGTAAAAATCCGCTATTTTGCCAAGCATTGCATCTAGGGCACCGGTTTGTTCACCAACGCCGATCATCTGGCCGACCATGTGCGGAAATACGTTTGTCGCCTTTAACGGCTCAACAAAGTTTTCACCGCGTTCCACTCCCGCCCGAACTTTCAAAATTGCGCTTTCGATCACGACATTACCTGCGGTCTTGGCCGTGATGTCGAGCGATTGCAGGATCGGAACACCCGATGACAGCAGAGTAGATAGGATTCTTGAAAATCGGGCGACCGCGATTTTACGCAGAATGCTGCCGAAGATGGGAAGCTTAAGCAGAAGTGAATCGATATGCCAACGGCCCCTTTCCGTTTTGTAGTAATAACTGACACCAACCGCCGAAGCGATCAATCCAACCAAGAGCGATAGACCGCCCCAGCCTGCCAGAAAGCTGCTTATGCCCATAACGATTCTCGTCGGAAGTGGAAGCAATTCGCCCGGGCCGAGCAGTCCGATAAAGATCTGTTCGAATTGCGGGATAACGACGATCATGATCACGGCAATTGCGCCGATAGCAACTAAAATAACAGCCGCCGGATAGATCGAAGCCGAAACGATGCTTCTTTTCAACTTCACGACCTTTTCGATCAACGTGGCAAGACGCTGCAGGATAAGGTCGAGCACACCGCCCGTTTCACCCGCCTCAACCATATGCGTGTAAAGCGAATCGAACACCTTCGGGTGCTTGTCGAGAGCCGCGTAAAGCGTCGAACCTTCCTCGACGTTCTGACGCACCTGCCTCAGAACGTCCTTGAAAAAAGCGTTCTGCTGCTGTTCCCCAAGAATGTCCAAACATTGTACCAGCGGAAGACCGGCGTCGATCATCACCGAAAATTGACGTGTGAACACAGCCAATTCCTTCGCGCCGACCCTTTTCCGGCGGCCGATTTTCGGAATCGAAACCACACGGCCTTTTTCCGAAGCCTGCGTCAATACTATCTGATCGCGGCGAAGCAGAGCACGAAGTTCGTCCTGGCTGGCGGCAACTCGTTCGCCGGCGACCATTTCATTCAAGCGGTTTCTTCCTTTAAAGGCGTAAGTAGGCATTTTTGTTCTCTATGCTCCTGTAAGAAAATTACTAGCGTACCGGCGGACGTTGCCCGATGGGCCGGGCCTGTGCATACGGGCTGCCCTGTCCGGCGGCGGGCGGCATTGCGGGTTTGCCCTGTCCGGTGTAGGACTGGTTCAGGCCCGAACCGCGTTCGATAAGTTCCTTTAGTTCGTCTGCGTTTGATGTGCGCTGCATTGCCACTTCGAGTGTGATCGTGCGTTTGTGTACAAGCGTGGCAAGAGCCTGATTGAACGTCTGCATTCCGAACTTGTCCTGGCCGGTCTGCATCATAGAATAGATCTGGTGGATCTTGTCTTCGCGGATCAAATTTCGGATTGCAGGATTCGGAATAAGAATCTCGAGCGCCATTACGCGGCCGTCGCCTGTAGATTTCGGCAGCAGGGCTTGGCACATAATGCCTTCGAGCACGAGCGAAAGCTGTGTTCGAACCTGAGCCTGTTGGGCCGACGGGAAAACGTCGATGATACGGTTGATCGTCGAATAAGCAGAATTTGTATGCAGTGTTGCAAAGGTCAAGTGGCCTGTTTCCGCAATTCGCAGGGCCATCTCGATCGTTTCAAGGTCACGCATTTCGCCGACGAGCACGATGTCGGGGTCTTGGCGAAGAGCGGTTCGAAGAGCGGCACCGAATGAATGCGTGTCGGCGGCGACCTCGCGTTGGTTTACGACGCAGTTCTTGTGGTTATGGAGAAACTCGATCGGATCCTCGATCGTCAAAATATGGTCATGACGGTCGATGTTGATCTTGTCGACCATCGAGGCAAGCGTCGTCGATTTACCCGAACCTGTCGGGCCGGTGACGAGCACGAGGCCACGGGGCTTTTTACACAGATCGGAGACGACTGGTGGAAGGCCGAGATTATCGAAGGTTTTGATCTCGTATGGAATGGCGCGAAAAACGGCACCTACAGCACCTTTTTGATTAAACAGATTGGCGCGAAAACGAGACATTCCCTTTAATCCGAACGAAAAATCCAACTCAAGATTTTCTTCGAAACGGTGTTTTTGAGCGTCCGTCAAAACGGAATATGCCAGCCGTTTTGTATCAGCCGGAGTCATTGGCGGAAATCCGGCGAGCGGCGACAGGTGTCCGTGAACGCGAACTTGCGGGGGTGAATTGGTGGTCAGGTGGAGGTCCGAACCACCGGCGTCAGTCATCTTCTTCAGGAGTTCCGGAAGCGTGATCTGCGAAGCGATATTGTCTGATTGTTCGAAGCTCATAGAAGTTTTTGGTGGTGGGGTCGCCCGCTGCCAGAGCACGCGAGGGTTTCGCCCTCACGTGCACCGGCAGACGGCAATGGAAACTGCGGCTATTCTTTGATCGACGCCTGTTGTACCGGGCGGATCCGACTTTGGAGTGAATTGATCACCTTTTCCGACTCTTCGGCGAGCTGCTCGGCCGAGTCTGCCGCTGAGTTCGTGGCCACGCTGTATATGCGGCCGTCAGCTTCGGTGAAATAGAACATTCTTGATTGGACGCGGCCGCCGGCGGACTGCGACTGAGCGACGACCACGTAAACCGACTTGCCGCCGATCTCTTTCTGGTAATCGTTCACCACCCAGCCGTTTTCGCGGATCATACGGTTGATGACTTCGCGCCGGAGCGATGTCGTAGGAACGCCGCCGACCATTCGGTAGCGTCCGGTGTCGACTGTTTCTCCCATCGCCGGGCCGACAACTGAGATTGCCGCCGAACCGACTTCCGATCCATTGCCGTTATCGACACGGAACTGGATCTCGCTTCCCGTGGCCGTGCCTCGCTTCCAGCTTGACGGAGCGGGCTGTCCCGAAGGAAGAAGCGCCATTTGATCGTCAGCGGTTTTAATTGCCGGTTTCGTCACCGGTTTAGCTTTTGCTACCCGCGTATTCGGGTTCTTTGCCCTGCGAAGTCTCGCAAGACGCATCTGACGCAGGCGAAGTGCTCGCCTTCGTGCCTGAAGCGCGCGTTTGCGTTTCATTCGCGCGCGATACTGGCGCCACCAGCGTTTAGAGTATTTTTTGTACTTCTTATGCTTTTTGTACTTACGCGTCTTTTTCGGACCGGCTTCAGCGTATTCCGTAGCGAGCGGAACAATGCCGCCTATTCCGATCAACAAAGCCAACGACAATGCAATTGCCCTTATTAGCATATTTCCTCCAATTAACTACAAC
>JBQTJB010000270.1:0-10587 GCA_052387555.1 Blastocatellia bacterium
TCCGCCGTATACCTTGTGTTTTTTGATCGCGTGGCAAGGGCCCAAATCGATTCTATCGCTGTTCTTCCGTTTGAGAATCTAAGCGGGAACCCGGACCTGGCCCATGTCTCGGACGGTCTCAGCGAAAGCTTGATCGACCGGCTCTCGCAATTGCCACAACTGAAGGTGATCTCGCGCAATTCAAGTTTTAAGTTTCGTGGACCAAACATCGATGTTCGCGACGTTGCATCACAACTGGGTGTACGCGCGATCGTGACAGGCAGCGTTACCCGGATAGGCGATGATCTGGCTATCAGGGTTGATATCGTCGATGCCGCCGAAAATCGGCATCTGACCGGAGGGCAATACATACGAAAGGCCGATGAAATCATACGCATTCCGAATGAGATCGCGCTGACGGCTTCCCGGCAACTGCAGTTGAAACTGACTGATTCTCAGTCAAAACGCCTCAGCGAGAACGGCACGGAAAACTCCGAAGCCTATCGCTATTACCTCAGCGGGCTGGTGGAATTAAATGGACCTCAAGATGTGCGCGGCAGGGCGCTCGAGTATTTCGAACGCGCAGTAACGCTCGATCCAAATTTCGCGGCAGCCCACACCGAGATCGCCTGGATCTATTGGTCTCGGGCGAACGGCAGCGACAACCCGCACGAATTAATGCCTAAGGCAAAGGCGGCGACAGAGCGGGCCTTGGCAATAGGCCCAAATCTAGCGAAAGCCCATGTCTTACAGGCTATGGTGAACGAATATGAATTCGACTGGCAAAACGCTGAGAAAGAATACAGACGGGCTATTGAGCTGAATCCCAATCTCGATTTTGCCCGCAATAATTATGCATTTTTCCTTTCGGTAATGGGTCGTCAAACTGAGGCACTTGCCGAGATCGAACAAGAGAGTATTCGCGACCCGATAAACCGGCGACTTGGCCTGCTCCAAAAAGCGATCGTGCTTACCCAGGCAAGAAGGTTCGATGACGCTCTGCAAGCCTATCAGGAAGCCCAGGCGGTAGAGCCGGCGAAAGAGATCCCTAACTTTTCACTTGCGTATGTCTATGCCGGAAAAGGTTTGTACAATGAGGCAGCAAGGTATTACAAAAAATCGGTCGCGTCTCTGGGCGGGGAAGAGAAATACAGTCAGCCGCTTGTCTATTTGGCCGCAGCTTATGCCAAAATGCCGGAGAAACGGAGCGAGGCCCGCACGATTCTGACAAGGATCGAGGGTATGGATCTATACGCTTCTCCCGCCCTTTTAGCAGCCGTTTACTCGGCACTCGACGACAATGACAAGGCAATGGAGCTGCTCGAGCGAGCATACATCAAGCGCGATCTGCTGCTCCGATTCATCGGTACCGGTTACGAATATGACGGCCTTCGCGGCGATCCTCGCTTCAAGGATTTGCTTCGGCGAATGGGAATGCCGGATTAGAAATTATGAAACGATGCCCAGAGTGCAGGCGGGATTACTACGACGACACGCTCGCGTTTTGTCTGGAAGACGGAACTGCGCTTCTCCAGGGGAGCGTTCCTTCGCCGGACGAGCCGCAGACCGCTATTTTGCACGAGACCGCGGCGCCGGGTGAGGCCGCAACTCGGGCGCAGATTCATACGACCGAGCAGACTGCGGTGTTGCATCGTGGAGCGGAGGCGGAGCCTCGGGATTCCTTGGATGGGCCTTCGGAGAAGCAGAGCTTCTCCTCAAATAGGGCGGCAAAGCCGCTGGCGGCGTTGGTTGCGGCTATTGTGATCCTTGTCGGCGGTTTCTTTGGTTATCGGTATTTCAGTCCGAATGGAGGGCAAATCAATTCCATTGCGGTGCTTCCATTCGAGAACCGCAGTGGAAGTGCGGATACGGATTATTTGTCTGACGGAATTGCCGAGTCGCTGATCTACAGGCTTTCTCAGTTGCCCGATCTGAAGGTCAGTCCGGTTAGCTCCGTCATTCGCTACAAGGGAAAAGAGTTTGACGCGAAAAAGATCGCGGCTGAGCTTGGCGTGGGTGCCATCATGTCGGGCCGGATGACACAGCGTGGCGAGAGTTTAACGATTGGCGTCGAGTTGGTCGATGTCGCTAACGGCAAAATATTATGGGGCGAGCAATACGACCGCAAGCTTGCTGACCTGCTCGCCACCCAGCGCGAGATCGCGGCTACAATTACGCAGAAACTTCAGCTCAAACTTTCTGGTGGCGAAACGGGCATCACGAAGAAATACACCGATAACAACGAGGCATATCAGCTTTACTTGAAAGGTCGATTCCATTTCGCCAAACGAACAAAGGACGACATTTTCAAAGGAATCGAGTATTTCAAGCAAGCTATCGGACTTGACCCGAATTTTGCGCTGGCGTATGCCAGAATCGCCGAGGCTTACAACCAATTGCCGGGTTATTCATATCTCTCGCCTAAGGAGGCTTTTCCGCAATCTAAGGCGGCAGCCAAACGTGCATTGGAGATTGACCCGAACCTCGCCGAAGCTCACACGGCTTTGGCAAATGCGTTGGCGGTTTACGATTGGAATTGGACGCAAGCCGAACAGGAATTTAAGCGCGCCATCGAACTTGACCCGAACAACGCGACGGCGCATTACCGCTACGGCACGGAATATCTTGCGTCGGTCGGGCGCACTGACGAGGCAATCGTCGAGATTCAACGCGCCTTGGAGATCGAGCCGCTCGACCTGAATATGATGGCGAATTTCGCCAGATTTTATATGTATTCGAGACAAAATAATAGGGCGATCGAGCATGGCAGAAAATTTCTTGAGCTTGAGCCGAACTTCGCTACCGGACGCTTATTTTTGGGTATGGCTTACAACGCCGGCGGAATGCACGAAGCGGCGGCCTTACTAACGGAACAACCGCTTCAGGCTGAGCCGACCAACCAATTTATGCTTTATGTCGGCGGATACGCCTATGCGAAATCCGGTCGCCGCCGTGAAGCCGAACAAGTCGTCAATAAATTCAGAGAAATAGCAAAAACGCAAAATGTCGTGACCTACTTTATCGCTTCGATTTATGTCGCGCTCGGCGATAAGGATAAAGCCTTTGTCGAACTGGAAAAAGCATATCAGGAACGCGATTGGTGGCTGCGTTTCTTAAAGGTTGATCCGTTGATGGACAGCTTGCGCGACGACCCGCGATTCGCGGGATTGCTGAAGCGGATGAATCTGCCGGAATAGCTTAACTAAAAAGCCGGGGCAGCCTTCTTTGCAGATTCTTTGGTAAGAGTATCTCCATTGCGTCATCGACGGTTACTATGCCTGCGATGTCACCTTCGTCGTCGATCACTGGCAGTGCCAGAAGATTGTATTCGGCAATGGTCTGGGCTACCTCTTCGGCGGAGTCTGAAGGGTGAGCAAAACGGAATTCGCTACGCATAACGTCGGCGAGCGTCCGCTGCGGATCGGCGAGTATCAGGCTTCGGAGGCTTATCAGACCACGCAGCCGCCAGGAACCTTCGCTTTCGACGACATACAAGTAGTAGATCATGTTCGGTGTTTCGGCCATTTCGCGGAGTCTTGAAATCGTCTGGCCGACGGTAAGATCTTTAGGAAAAACCATAAACTCGGTGGTCATCAAGCCGCCCGCAGTATCGTGTTCGAAATGCATCAGCTCGGCGACATCTGCCTTTTCCTCATCTTGCATTAAATTGAACAGCTCTTCGGCCTTTTCGTCGGATAGCTCTCCAAGCACGTCTACGGCATCGTCGGGTGACATTTCTTCCAGGATGTCTGCCGCCCGTTCCTGATCCATTTCTTCAAGGATACGAGCCTGTGCTTCGGTTGACATTTCCTCCAGCGTATCTGCCGCCGTCTCGTTATCCAGACTTTCGACTATTTCCGTGCGGTGTATCGGTGAAAGAGTTTCCGCAAGCTGGGCGATCTCAACCGGATGCAGCCGCGAAAGCTTGTCTTTGGATGACTTTAGCTGCACTGTAACGGTCGCGGTATCGGTTGCGAGATAGCCTACGTCGGCCCAATCCAAAACCTCGACCGCACGGTCGCTGCCGTAGAAACCCTTTGGCATAAGCCGCCGCAGAAAGCCCTGAAAACTAACATCTGCGCCGGAAACGCGCCAGCCGTCGCCTACGTCTATCAACTGAACATCGTTCACGCGAACCACACGTTTTCCGTCAACGTCTATAAGCTGGTTGTCGAGCACGTCCTTGCCGAGCAAAACCTCGCCTTCGCGGCGTTCGAACGGCGTAATATTCAGCTTTGCCGAGCTCATCTTTGCACCGTGTTCGCCAAATTCCGCCAAGTTTCGCCGAGGAATAAAGAACTTACGCCTGCGAAACCGCGCGACCAGGCCGATCACCGGCGGATAATCATCGCTGCCGTAGCGTACCAGAATATCGTTGATCGAGGCGATCTTTTCGCCCGCAGCGTCGTAGATCGGGCGGCTAAGAATCTGCGAAAGATAGAGCATTCCCTAAGATTACCTATACTTTTAAAAATCCAGAAGCCATTTCGCAGATTTTCTTTTGCGCTACTGGCTTTATATGCTATTCTGTCTTTCCGCTGTGCCAAACAGTGTTAAAAATTCGACAATTTTTTTGAAGCCTCTACAGAATTAGACATTTCTAATCTTTACGGCGGTAATCCGCAAATTGCGGTTTTGCCTATTGTAAAAGCCAGTAATTATCGGCGTCCCACTCGGTCATAAAAGCTGATCTCCATGAAATACTTCCTTTCTTCGTTTTTAATCTTTCTGTCCCTGACCGTGGCAACGCTTGCCCAACAGGGCCCGCGGGTTTTCGATAATTTTGACCGGTCACAGGGCGTTCAGGTTTACACGCCACCGCCACCGCCCGCAGCCAAGAAAACTATCAAGAAAAAGGTCAACGGCAAATGGGTCGTGGTTGTTCAGGAGCCGTTTATAAAAAGAACAGCAATTACGCGTCGCACCGCTAGTGTATCTGACGGGCTTGCGACACGCGAAGCGGCAGTTTCAACAGGCGGAATGAAGCTGTCGATGGGCACAAGCCTGAATCTTAAAGGTTTTACGACGGGAAACCTTCAACACGATTCCTTTATCGTCGAATCGAGCAAGAGATATAACATAGACCCGCTTTTGATCTATTCTCAGATGCACCAGGAATCGTCTTTTAAGATCAGGGCGACTTCTCATAAAGGCGCCAGCGGCCTGATGCAGCTAATGCCGGCCACGGCCCGCCGTTTTGGCGTTACGTCCATTTACGATCCGAAACAGAACATCGATGCGGGTGTTAAGTATATGCGTTGGCTGCTTGATACTTTCAACGGCGACGTTGTGCTTGCGCTGGCCGGTTACAATGCCGGCGAAGGCGCCGTGATGAAATACGGCTGGAACGTTCCGCCGTACCGCGAAACACAGGAGTATGTTCGCCGCATAACCTCTCGTTACAACTCGATCTCCGATCCGAGCTACGTTCAAACAGCCCGTTCGCTGTCACCACGAAGCATGGCGAAACTAACACAAAAAGAATCGAGGCCGCTGACCGTGCTCGAACCGAATGCGCTCACAGTGCGGCTGGCAGACGGCAGAATGATGCTCGTTAATCAATAGCCCTAACAAAAAATTCTCTTCTCCACTTGTTTTCGAAAAGACATGCGGCCGTGACAATTGCGGCCGCTTTTTTTGTTCGAAAAAGGCGATTCCTGTATTATTGCTGCACCAATTATGTTTTGTATCAAATGCGGAAAGGAAAATGACGACGATGCGGCCTTCTGCCAGAAGTGCGGGAGTGCTTTTGACGGTGAGGTAGAAACGCGGGTTGCAAAGCGTAACTATAAACTATCTGGTTCTCCCACCACCCCGTCCTCGCAAAGCCTCGGCCACCCCTCCTCGGGCAGGAGGGGAGTTTTGGACGCCACCCCTCCTAATCAAGGAGGTGAGTTGCACGCGAGGATATTCTCGATAACACCGACGACGAAATTTGTAATGGCGGGGTATGTTCTGGCCATCATTGCCGCTTTTTTGCTGGTGGCTGTGGTGAGCGTTTTTATTCCGGCCGTTTCGGCGTTTATCGCTGTCCTAATCGGCCTTTTGCTGTTGCTGATCCCGGCATATTTTCACATTCGGGAAAAACTGACACGCTATTCGCTGACCGACACGACCATCGAGATAGACAAAGGGCTGATATCGCGGACGACGCAAAATATACCGCTTCGGAGAATACAGGATGTTACGGTTTCCGCCACGCTGCTACAAAGGCTGCTCGGCTACGGCGATATTACGATAGACAATGCCAGCGAAGACGGCGGCAAGGTCGTCCTGGATAATGTCGATTCGCCGCGAAAGTATGCCGACCATGTACTGCGGCAAATGCGGCTTCTTGATAAGTGAAAAGGGAAAGAGTCAGCAGGACCAGATTCAACCAACTTTTTCACTTTCACCCTGTTCCTTTTCCACAGCATGTTCTTTATGACAACGATTTTTGTAACAGGCGGGGCTGGGTTTATCGGTTCGGCGTTTGTGCGGATGGTTCAGGATAACGTGCCGGACGTGCGGATAGTTAATTTCGACGCGCTGACGTATGCGGGGAACCTTGAAAATCTTCGCGGCATTGACGATCCGCGGCACACCTTTGTAAAAGGCGATATTTGTGACCGCGTTGCAGTCCGCGAAGCTGTTCCGGAAAGTTGCGATGGGATATTCAATTTCGCTGCCGAATCGCACGTCGACCGGAGCATAACGTCTGCGGATGATTTTTTGCGCACGAACATTATCGGGACGCAAGTGTTGTTGGACGTTGCTAGAGAAAAGAACGTTAAGCGTTTTGTTCAAGTTTCGACCGATGAGGTTATGGGAAGTTTGCCGGAGGCAAGCGACGAATTTTTTACGGAAGATTCGCCGCTGCAGCCTAATTCACCGTATGCGGCCTCGAAGGCATCGGCCGAATTCGTCGTCCGGGCCGCACGAGAAACATTCGGGATCGATACCATTATCACACGCTGCGGGAACAACTATGGCCCGCGGCAGTTTCCCGAAAAGTTGATCCCGCTTATGATCGCTAACGCGATGAACGACGAACCTTTGCCGGTTTACGGCGACGGTCGAAACGTCCGCGACTGGATCTTTGTTGACGACCATTGCCGCGCCATTTGGCTCGCGTTTGAAAAAGGACGATCGGGCGAGGCATATAACATCGGTGCCCGAAACGAACTGGAGAACATAAACGTAGTCAAATCGCTGCTCGATGCGCTTGGCAAACATCACAGTTTGATTCAGTTCGTCACCGACCGACTAGGCCACGACCGTCGCTACGCCATTGACCCGGGCAAAGCCGAAACCGAACTCGGCTGGAAAACGCAAGTTTCCTGGGAAGACGGCCTGCGAAAAACCATCGAATGGTATCGCGACAATCAGGATTGGGTGAACCACATTCGAAACGGTGAGTATCGCGAATATTACCGAACCATGTACGGATCTCGGTTAAGCTAAAATTTCTGAACGCTTCGCGTTCTGTAAAGGCAAAAATGCCTGCGTTCCCAGCTATGAAAATTCTCATCACAGGCGCGAACGGAATGGTTGCGAGAGCAGCTATCGAGCATTGCCGGTTTTCTGGAGACGATGTAGTCGCCTTGGCGCGTCAGCAGCTGGATATTGCAGATCGCGCAAAAGTATTCGACACGATCGCGGCCGAAACGCCGGACACGATTCTAAACTGCGCGGCTTTTACCGACGTTGACGGAGCGGAAACCAACAAGGATGTTTGTTACTCTGCGAATTCGACTGGCGCGGAAAATCTGGCGGCTGCGGCGAAAGAGTACGGTTCTGTTTTTGTAACCATCTCGACCGATTACGTTTTCGATGGGAAAAAAGAAGGCTTTTATACCGAGACGGACGTGCCGAATCCGCAAGGCGTCTATGCAGAATCGAAACTCGACGGCGAGCGGCGGGCGATAAGCATGAATCCCGATTCAATTGTCGTGCGGTCGGGCTGGATCTACGGCGAAGGCGGGACAAACTTTCTGAGCGTGATGCACAACCTGTTAGCAGATGGAAAAGCAATCACTGCGATTCATGACGCGTTTGGAACACCAACTTTCGCCGTCGATCTTGCGGCACGTTTGCGAGAATTAGCGGTAAAGAAAACCGACGGCATTTTTCACGTTACGAATTCCGGCGAAGGAACAAGCTATCTTGGTTTTGCTGAAAAAGTTTGCGAAGCTGGCGGCTTTGACGTTGGATTGGTAAAGCCGGTTTCGAATTGCGATCTAAAACGCCCGGCTCCGCGGCCAGCGAATTCACGGATGCGTTCGGTAAGGGAGGAAGAGGCCGGGTTGCCGCCCATGCCGTCCTGGGCAGATTCACTCGCAAAATTTATCAGTCGTCAATGAACTATCCTTTCATTTTTGCACCGGCTCTACTTCATCCATTATCGGCGTCGCGGCATCGACTTCGCTTCGGCGATAGTAATCGTAATAACCCGAACCGTAGTATTCGTATTCGATCGATCCCGATTTGATTCCATTCAGGACCACGCCATAAATTCGCGCACCCAAATTTCCCAGGCGTTGCTTAAAGCGACGCATCAAATGGATCGAGCTTTTGCCCGCCATTGCAACGAGCACAACGCCGTCCACCTGCGTCGAAAGTATCGCTGCGTCGGTAAACGAGATAGCCGGAGGCGAGTCGATAATGATGTGCTTGTAGCGGCCACGAAGAAATTGAAGCAGGTTTTTCATTTCGTTCGAGCTGAGCAGTTCCGCAGGGTTTGGCGGAATCGGGCCGCTTGTGATCACCTTCAAACGCTTAAGGTCCTTGCACGTTTTGATCAGATTCTCAGTGTTGCGTTCGCCAGACAGATAGTTGGTCAAACCCTGCGTATTCTCAAGGTCAAAGTAGCTGTGAAGCCGCGGCCGGCGCAGATCGCAAAAGACAATGATCACATCTGCATCCGACTGGGCAAGGGTAACGGCCGTGTTGATCGCCGTGGTGGTTTTGCCCTCTGACGGCTGCGACGATGTGACAAGTATCGATTGCGGCGGCTTGCCGGCAGATGAAAACAAAAGCGAAGTGCGAAGGTGGCGGTAGGCCTCGGCCATCGGCGAATGGCGCTCTTCGAGCGTGATAAGTCCAGTCGAAACTCCACCACCGTTGCCATTCGCAGCCGCAAGCCGCAAACGCTTTCGCTCGGACCCGAAATAATGCGGGATGAGTGCAAGCGTTGGCAATCCAAGGTGGCGTCCGATATCGTCAGATGTCTTGACCGAATCGTCGAGATAATCCAAAAGAAATGCAAGGCCGATGCCGGCCGCGAGAGACAAAAGGAACGCAACCATAATATTTCGGTTGCGCTGCGGCCCGACCTGTCCTGCCGGCGTGATCGCATTTGAGGCGATCTTTATGTTGTCCGGCCGCCCGCTTTCAATGGCGAGTTCCTGTTCCTTTAGCCGCTGGGTGTAGGTATCGAGCAGATTGCGTTTTGTTTCGATCTCGCGTTTGAGCGTCGTCAACTTGGTCTGTGCCTGTCCCTGGATGTTGGCGAGAGCGGCCTCTTTTTCGTATGATGCCAGCGCCTGAGCCTCTTCGCGGCGCTTTGAATCGAGCTGTGACTTTAGTGAAACGAGTGCTCCGGAAACTGCATCTTTTTCTATTTTTTTCTGATCGCGGTCGATGATTGAAGAAACTTCGCTCTCGGTTTTTTCCTTCGTAGCCTTAAGCGAAACGATCTTTGCTTCTTTCTTCCCGACTTCGGGATAGGCAGGCGTGTACTTAACGAGAAGCTCGGCTTTTTCTGCCTCGGTCTGTTGAATCTCTTTTTCTATATCGCGGATCTGATCCTGCAGCTTGGCTTTACGCTCGGTGTTCAGCCGCATGGTATCCTGAAATATCTTGTTTTCGTAGAGATCGGGAATATTCATTCCCTCGCCGCGGCTGTTTGCAGCAACGGCGGCATTGTATCTCCCTTCAAGCTGCCGTCTCGCTTCTAAAGCCTTGAGCCACGTTTCGCTCAAACTTTGAAGGCGGCTCGCCGACAGATCCTGTCCCTTTTCCTGAAGCGGCAAACCACTCGAACGCATTTCGGCAATCAGGTCAACCTCTTGCTGAGCGATCGTGTTCTGAAGCTCTTCGATAGACTTCGAAAGATCTGCGGCGGCCCGCTTGGACCCTTCAGTTTCGCGGTCAGCGTCCTGTTCCTTAAACACTTCCGCCACCCTGTCCGAAACCTTCGGCGCGAGTGCGGGATTTATGCTTCGTACGCTTACATTTACAAGATTGGTTCGCTCACGTTGCTCGACGGTCAAGCCGCCAAGCAAGATTGCCGCGTATTGCGAAACACGAGCCTCTTCATCCGGAGTAAGGATCACTTTCTGCGCTTCTTCTATCGACGGATTCATTTCTGCAACTACGGGCAACGCATTTGCCCCTGTAGCTTGCTGTTTTTCGCTTGAGAAGATCGAGCGAATCGTCGAAGCAATGCCGCGATCCTGTGCGCTAAACAGATTAGGATCGCGATACAACCCCAACTCGATGACGACCTGTTTCATCAGGTCCGGGTTTTTCAATAATTGAAGTTGTGTGTTGTAGTAGTTTGCATCCTGACCGAAATTGATGTTGATTGCGTCCTTGGATGTAACCTTATGCTTTCTCGGCTCGATT
>JBQTJB010000271.1:0-7180 GCA_052387555.1 Blastocatellia bacterium
AAGATGAGCAAGGAAAAATTTGATCGATCGAAGCCGCACGTGAATATCGGGACGATAGGGCACGTGGATCACGGGAAGACGACGTTGACGGCGGCGATCACGAAGGTGATGTCGAAGCACAACGCGAAGATGGCGTTTCGGTCGTTTGATTCGATCGACAACGCGCCGGAGGAGAAGGCGAGAGGGATCACGATTGCGACCTCGCACGTGGAGTATGAGACGGCAAACAGACACTATGCCCACGTCGATTGCCCTGGCCACGCGGATTATGTAAAGAACATGATCACGGGGGCGGCGCAGATGGACGGAGCTATTTTGGTTGTGGCGGCGACGGACGGGCCGATGCCGCAGACGAGAGAGCACATATTGCTGGCGAGACAGGTGGGCGTGCCGTCGATGGTGGTGTTCATGAACAAGGTGGACGCGGTGGATGACGCGGAGCTGCTGGAGCTAGTGGAGATGGAGATCAGAGAGCTGCTGAGTTCATATGAATTTCCGGGGGACGACATACCTGTGGTGCAGGGGTCGGCACTGAAAGCTCTTGAGGGCGATGCGGCATGGGAGCCGAAGATCGACGAATTGATGCAGGCGGTGGACGACTACATTCCGACGCCGGCCCGTGAAATGGACAAGCCGTTCCTGATGCCGGTTGAAGACATCTTTACTATCCAGGGACGCGGAACGGTCGCGACGGGAAGGATCGAGCGGGGAATGATCAACGTCAACGAGCCTGTTGAGATCGTGGGGATCAAGGACACGCGGAACTCGGTGGTGACGGGCGTCGAGATGTTCAAGAAGCTGCTCGATTCGGGAATGGCGGGCGACAACGTGGGCTTGCTGCTGCGAGGGGTCGAACGCGAAGAGATCGAACGCGGACAGGTGATCGCCAAACCGGGATCGATCACGCCGCATACGAAATTCAAGGCCGAGGCATATGTTTTGACCAAGGAAGAAGGCGGGCGGCACACGCCGTTCTTTACCGGATACCGGCCACAGTTCTACTTCCGGACGACCGATGTAACGGGCGTGGCAAACCTTCCGGCGGGAGTCGAGATGGTGATGCCGGGCGACAATATCCAAATGGAGATCACGCTGATCGCACCCATCGCCATGGAAAAAGGCCTCCGCTTCGCCATCCGCGAAGGCGGCCGAACCGTCGGTGCCGGAACCGTGTCGGATATTGTTGAATAAGGTTCAGAGTTCAGACTTTAGTTTGTCCTCGGTTAGAAAAAGACACGCTAAAGCGTGAACTCTAAACAGAAGATATGTTAAACGAAAAAATTCGCATCAAGCTGAAAGCCTACGATCACCGCGTTCTGGACCAGTCCACGCAGGAGATCGTAGATACGGCAAAACGAACCGGAGCGAGGATCGCGGGACCGATTCCTCTGCCGACCATAAAGAACAAATGGACGGTTTTGAGATCGCCGCACGTCGATAAAAAATCGCGCGAGCAGTTCGAGATCAGGACGCACAAGCGGCTGATGGACATCCTTGACCCGACGGCCGAAACAGTCGATGCGTTGATGAAATTAGATCTTCCGGCCGGGGTCGATGTAGAGATCAAGGCGTTTGGCAAAAACTAGTCGAGGAAGTCTAGAAGGTCTAGGAAGTCCATGAAGTTAAGAACTTCCTAGACTGTCAAGACTTCCAAGACTGACCAGACTCACGAAAGATTATGATTAGCGGAATCATTGGCAGAAAACTCGGAATGACGCAGATCTTTGCGGATGATGGCACGGTAACGCCGGTCACCGTCATCAAGGCTGGTCCGTGCGTGGTCGTTCAAACAAAGAGTGCCGCTGGGCGGGACGGTTATAACGCCGTGCAGCTTGGCCTGGTCGAAGACAAGCCGATTCGTTTGAAAAACGTAACGAAGCCGCTTCGCGGACACTTCGAGAAAACTGGCGGCGGTCTTCCGCCGACGCGCGTGTTGAAAGAGATTCGTCTTTTGTCCGAGCCGGAAGCAGCGATCGGCGATCAGGTCAAGGTCGATGTTTTTACGGACGGAGACAAAATAGAGGTTGTCGGCAGATCGAAGGGACGCGGTTTTGCGGGAACGATCAAACGGCACAAATTCTCTCGCGGCCCTGAGTCGCACGGTTCTATGAACGTCCGCGAGCCGGGATCGATCGGACAATCGGCCTACCCGTCGCGGGTTATTAAGGGAACGCGTTCGTCGGGCCATATGGGCGATGACCGAGTTACCGTTAAAGGATTAACGGTTGCGCGCGTCGATACCGAGAACAACCTGTTGATGGTTCGCGGCGCGGTGCCCGGAGCGAACGGAAGCCTCGTAGTAGTGAAAAAGTCTTGACAGTCTGGGAAGTCTGGAAAGTTTAGGAAGGAATCTTCCAAGACTTCCGAGACTGGCCATACTTCCGAGACTAAAACGGAGTGAGAAATTATGCCTACCGTAAAGGTTCGCAATTTAAAGAATAAGGAAGTCGGGGAAGTAAGCCTGTCGGATGCCGTGTTTGGCGTCGAGCTTAATGAATCCCTGATTCACGCGGCTATCGTGAATTTCCAGGCGAATGGTCGTCAGGGAACTTCGGCGACGAAGACCCGCGGAAACGTTTCCGGTTCGGGCCGCAAGCTTTGGAAGCAGAAAGGGACCGGCCGGGCACGCATTGCGTCGCTTCGGTCGCCGTTGTGGAAGGGCGGCGGTAACGTTCACGGCCCGCAGCCGCGCGATTGGTCATACAAAATGCCTAAGAAAATGCGTCGCGGTGCCTTGCGTTCAGCATTATCGGAAAGGCTTCGCGAAGGCAACTTGATCATTATCGACGAGTTCGGTTTCAAAACGCCGAAAACTAAGGACTTTCTCGACGCTATCGGAACGCTTGGATTGATAGAGAACAAAAAGCGTGCAAAGACTTTGGTGATCGATTCGCTGGACAACGAAAATCTAGTTCTTTCATCCCGAAATGTTCAAAAGACCAAGATAACTAACAGCTTTGGCCTGAACATTTACGATCTGATTTATCACGAGAAGCTTCTTATTTCTAAAGCTGCGGTCGAAGAACTGAACGAATTTCTTGATCCGGCACGTGAGGGCGGAAAAGAGACCGAAATTGTTGAAGAGACACCTAAGGCCAGGAAGGAAACAAAAAAAGCTGAACCGGCTCCGGAAGAAGCTCCGAAGGTAAAGGAAGAAGCTCCGAAGGTAAAGAAGGAAGCAAAGCCCAAGGCCGAAAAGGCGGCGAAAGACGAAGCAGAAAAGCCCGCTAAAGCGCCAAAAAAGGTGAAGACTGAAAAGTCCAGGCAGGAGGCGACGGAAAATGAGTAAATTTACTGTTTGGGACATTTTGAAGTCGCCGGTCGTTACCGAAAAGAGCGTAATTCTCAAAGAGGAATCAACCGAAGAAGACACCGGCCGCAAGGTCGGCCAGGTTCTGACCTTTCGAGTCGAACGCACGGCCGGGAAATTGGATATAAAGAAAGCCGTTGAGGATATTTTCAACGTAAAAGTCGCATCGGTAAGAACCGTCCAGTACGAAGGCAAGATGAAAAAACGCGGCCGCCAGGAAGGCCGCCGGCCGAACTGGAAAAAGGCTTACGTCACTTTGAAGAAAGGCGAGCCGATGGTTGATTACGCTGAGGCCATTTAGTGAATAGTTAATAACGAATAGTGAATAGCTAAGGATCAAAGCACTTTTAGTTTTTAGTTATTCGTTGTTCGCTAAAAGATTATGGGAATCAAGAGATTAAAACCGACATCGCCGGCACGACGCTATCAGACATATCTGACGCGCGACGAGCTGACGCCGGGAGCAACACCCGAGAAATCGTTGCTCGAACCGAAGAAGAGAATTTCAGGACGCAACAGCGACGGACGGATAACGATCCGGCGACGCGGCGGCGGCCACAAGCGCCATTACCGGATAATCGATTTCAAACGCGACAAGGCTGGTATTCCGGGACGCGTGGCCCAGATCGAGTACGACCCGAACCGATCTGCCCATATCGCCCTGATCTCGTATCTCGACGGCGAAAAGCGTTACATCATCGCTCCGGTCGGATTAAAGGTCAATACTACGATCCTGAGCGGCGAGGAGGCAGATATTCTTCCGGGCAATGCTTTGCCGATCAAGAATATCCCGCTCGGAACGGAAGTTCACAATATCGAGCTTCGTCCCGGAAAAGGCGGACAGATGGTTCGTTCGGCGGGTGGTTTTGCACAGATCGTCGCAAAGGAAGGCGACTATGCACAGCTTAGAATGCCGTCCGGTGAAGTTCGCAAAGTGCCGGTCGTTTGCATGGCAACGGTCGGACAGGTCGGGAACACCGAACACGAAAACGTCAGCTTAGGTAAAGCAGGCCGAAACCGATGGAAAGGCAAGCGGCCGAAAGTTCGCGGCGTAGCGATGAACCCGGTCGATCACCCGCATGGCGGCGGTGAAGGTAAAACTTCCGGCGGCCGTCACCCGGTAACGCCCTGGGGACAGCCGACTCGCGGTTACAAGACGCGACGCAACAAACGCACGACGAATATGATCGTGAAGGACCGTAGGAGGAAGTGATGAGTGGTGAGTGATGAGTGGTGAGTAGAAGAACAGATTCACCGTTCACCGTTCACAGTTCACCGTTGATAGATTTATGCCACGTTCATTAAAGAAAGGACCGTTTATTGATCTCAGCGTTGCGAAAACGCTGCAGCGCATCTCGGATGGCGGAAAGAAACCGCCAGCGATCAAGACATGGTCGCGGCGGTCGACGATCTCGCCGGATATGGTCGGGTTGACCTTTGGCGTACACAACGGCAAACGCCATATTCCCGTATTCGTTACGGAAAATATGGTCGGACACAAGTTGGGCGAATTTTCCCCGACAAGGATGTTCAAAGGACATCCGGGAACCAAAGCGGAGAAGATGGCGAAAAGAAAGTGATGAGTGATAAGTGATGAGTTGAAATTCAACGCGCACCGTTCACCGTTCACCATTAACGATATGGAAGCGACAGCAAAGACAAAATATTTGAAAGGCAGCCCCCGCAAGGCGCGGCTAGTGATCGATCTGATCCGCGGACAGAATGTATCGCGCGCGCTCAGTATTCTTAAGTTCACGGACAAGCGTGCCGCTCAGCCGATTGCAAAATGCCTTAATTCGGCGATCGCAAACGCGACATATATCGCGGAACAGCAAAACATTGCGGTCGATCCCGACGATCTCTGGGTTAAGACCTGTTTTGTGGACATGGGACCGACGAAGAACCGCCGCCGAATGCGTCCCGCGCCACAGGGCCGAGCGTACCGCGAACAGCGCCACTATTGCCACATAACGATCCATGTTACGAGCGACGAACAGCCGAAAGGCGAAAAAGAACTGAAAGCCGAAGCCGCTAAAGCCAAGAGGTCCGAAAACAAAACGGCTGAAACGAAAAAAGCAAAAAAGGCCGAGGCTCCGAAGGAAACCAAAAAAGCGAAAGCCGAAATGGTTGAAGAAGCCGAGACGCCTGTTGCCGAGGAAGCGGTCGAAGCTCCGACTCCGAATGAGGCAGCGGTCGATGTCGAAGCAAAGAGCGACGCCGAAACTGCGGATGCAAAGAACGCACAATCACAAACACCGGCGGAAGAAAACGAAACACAGCCGGCAGACGAGGCCCAGCAGGATATAAAAGAGGACTTGGAAAAGCACTAGCGAAATTTTAGATTTGCGTTATTCGATTTGAAGAAATCACGCGATCGTAAATTGCAAATCGCAAATAACAATATGGGACAGAAAGTTCATCCATACGGCTTTAGGGTCGGATACAACAAAGATTGGCACTCGCATTGGTTCACCAAACAGGATTTTGCCAAGTTCTTGGCGGAAGATCTGCAGCTGAAGCGTGAGTTGAAGAAGAAATTCAGCGGCGGCGGCGTATCGCACATCGATATCGAACGAGCGGCCACGCGAATGAAGATAATCATCTACACCTCGCGACCGGGTATCATCATCGGGCGAAAAGGCGCCGAGATCGAAAAGCTTCGCGAAGATCTTTCGAGAAAAACCGGCCGTGAAGTGCTGATCTCGATTCAGGAGATTCGCCACCCGGAGCTGAACGCTCAGCTTCAAGCCGAAAAGATCACGCAGCAGCTCGAAAAACGTATCGCTTTCCGTCGTGCCATGAAAAAGACGATGGAGGAATCGATCCGCTTCGGTGCTCAGGGAATAAAGGTAATGATCGCCGGACGCCTGAACGGAGCCGAGATCGCCCGCACAGAGTGGTCTTTGGACGGCCGTTTGCCGCTTCATACGCTTCGCGCCGACGTTGATTACGGTTTTGCGGAAGCGCTGACGACATTCGGAATTATCGGCGTGAAAGTTTGGATCTACCGCGGCGAGATTCTCGACCCGAATGCCTCGATGGCACGCGGAACCACGACAGATCCGGTAAACGAAGTAAAGGTTTCGGCGCAACGCGGACGCGGCGACAGAAGACCGAGAAGGGACGATCGCGGAGATCGTGGAAGGTAGAAATTTGCGATTTGCGAATGTCGATTTGCGATTGATGAAAACTCGAAATTTGAAATTCGCAGATCGAAATTAGAGGGTATTTTATTATGTTAATGCCGAAAAAGGTCAAGCACCGTCGAGTGATGAAAGGCCGAATGCGCGGGAAAGCAACCCGCGGCGAGAACCTTGACTTCGGTGACTTTGGTCTGAAAGCTTTGGAAGCAGGATGGATCACGGATCGCCAGATCGAAGCTGCCCGTATCGCGATGACGCGTCACGTAAAACGCGGCGGAAAGATCTGGATCCGCATGTTCCCCGACAAGCCGATCACGAAAAAACCGGCTGAAACGCGTATGGGAAGCGGCAAGGGAGCACCGGATCATTGGGTCGCTGTCGTTAAACCGGGACGCGTGCTTTACGAGATTCAGGGAGTCGACCAGGAACTTGCGAAAGAAGCGTTTCGCCTTGCCGCTCAAAAGCTTCCGATCAAGACGAAATTCGTGTCGCGTGCCGACCTCGAAGGAGGCGTTGTTTAAGTTATGAAGCGCAAGGAACAGATTGACCAGCTCCGCGAAATGAACCTCGCCGAGCTCACGGAACAGGCCGACGCCCTCAAGGAATCGCTCTTTCGTTTGAAGTTCAGAAAGACGCTTGGTGTCGGTGAGGTCGTTAACGATATACGCCGCGAGAAGAAAACCCTTGCTCGTGTCTACACGCTGATCGCCGAAAAAGGCGAAGCGGC
>JBQTJB010000272.1:0-11862 GCA_052387555.1 Blastocatellia bacterium
ATGCTGTGCGAATCTGCGTGCGTTTCGGATAACCGATCTCTCGGCTTTTGTCTTTCGGCACGGTTCCAAGCGGCATTTCGCGGTTCAGCCTCACCGGCAGATTGTAAAAAGCTTTCATGTAATCGGCCGTAAGCTGAATCGCTCGTTTTTGTTCGGCTGAGAACTTCCCAATGGGTTGAATATAAATAGTCTGTCTTTCGGCGGTTGGCAGCGTAGGACTGGAAGCAATGTATTCCTCAAACTTCTCGCCCGCTTCTTTCTGGCTGTCCAGCCAATCGCCGTCCTGAACCCGCATCGGCTGGAAGAACTTGACAACTGCCTCTTTCTGCCTTGAAAGTTTTTCAGCTCGGTCGTCTTTAGTTGCCGATGTGTTCGAAGCGGTTCGGTCAAGGTCGGAACAGCTCGCCGCGAACGTAAGGCACAATAGAAAGACCGCAATTTTCATACATTCTTAGACGACATTTGTGGCGATTTGTTCCCTTCGATCAATGGTGATTTGGCGTGGGACATCTCCGTCCCCGGAAATATTGACGGAAATGACTTTGCCAGGAAAATTTTGCCTTCCTAGACGTTCCGCCCATTCAATAATCACAACTGCGTTTAGATCCTCAAGAATCTCGTCCAAGCCAACCGCGAACGCGGCGTCGCTTCCGTAGTCGATCCGCCACAGGTCGATGTGATAAACGTTAAACCTCTTGGTTTTGTATAGGTTTACAAGCGTAAAGCTAGGGCTGGTCACTTCATCTTCATCATATCCCAAGACACGAAGTATGCCCTTTGTCAGCAGCGTTTTGCCCGCACCTAGCCCGCCGGTGAGCAAAATGAAATCACCCGCAAGCAGGTCGCGGCCGAGGTCTTCGCCGAGGGCAAAAATTTCTTCGGGTGATTCACACCTCCGCGTCGTTTTCATCCTTATTTGATAATCGCCAAAGTACAACTCAACATTTTCTTTATTCTTATTTGTTTTGTTTCGTGGACAAATCTTCTTCCTCCACGAAGCACGAAAAATGATCAATAACGACTTTCTACCCTGAAATTATTTCAAACGCCTCGGTCAAACACTCCCGCACATCCGATGCCGTCATCACCCGCTTGCCGTATTTCTTCTCCGCGATATTCCCTGCAAGTCCAGCGAGATACACCGCCGCAACTAAGGTCTCAAAAATATCGATATTCATTCTAACGGCTTGAGCCGCAAACCCAGCAATAATGCCTGTAAGGGTGTCGCCATTTCCCGCCTTGCCAAGTCCCGAATTGCCAATCGGGTTTACGACGACCTTGCCGCCTGGCTCGCCGATCAATACGCGTTCGCCTTTCAAAACAAGAATCACATTGTGCTTTTGCGAGAATTCACGGACCGCGGCCACGCGGTCTTTTATGACTTCGTTGTCATCGGTTCCTAGCAGACGAAGAAATTCGCCTTCGTGCGGAGTCAGGATCAACGGAGCCTCGCTCTCGCCATTCGAAGCTACGCCGGCAAATGGTGAAAGGAGATTAAGGGCATCCGCGTCAATGATGGTCGGCTGCCGCCGTTTTTCGATGATCTTTTTGACAAACTCCTTTGTGCTTTCATCCTGAGACAAACCGCAGCCGATAGCAACAGAATCTGCTTTTTCAAACAGGTCGCCTATCTCGTTAAAAGCCTCTGTTGAGATAGCACCATTCTTGGTCTCGGCGACGCCGCGAACCATTATTTCAGGTAAGACTCTCGAAGCAACCGATTCCTTCGAAGACCAGGGCGTCACCACCGTAACCAAACCCACACCCGACCGCATCGCTGCGTTCCCCGCCAAAACCGCCGCACCAGAATAATCTTCCGAACCTGCAATCAATAAAGTGTGGCCGCGTTTGTTTTTGTAGGAATCATCGAAAAACCGAGAACTCCATATCCAATTTTTGCAATCTTGCATTTCCGCCAAAAACAATTGTGAACTTGAGCTATCGACGAGTTCGCAAGGGGAGCCGATCGGCTCAATGACAATTTGTCCGCATTCGTTCGCGGCCGGCGGCAACACCAATGCCGGTTTAGGGGCCGTAAACGTGATCGTCAAATCAGCTTCCAAAGGACATCGAGATGCTTCGATTAAATCGGCTTTGAGACCGGAAGGAATGTCGATAGCTACCTTGAGTGACGGATAACGGTCTAAAGTGTAATCTCGAGCAATGTCTAGAAATCCGAAGTGTTGATCGTCGAGTTGTCGATTCAGCCCGGTTCCAAAAACTGCATCGACGATCACATCGAGCGTACGCTCTGACCGAGTGTATTTCCACCAATCAAGAAGCTCGTTTTCGGTCACAATCTGTCTAAACTCAAGGTAGCCATTCAGTCGGTCCAGAATCTGAAAATGTGTTTTCGCATCACCAATTGAATCTTCAGTTTTTCCCCAAAGCAAGACGAAAATCTTAGCTCCGGTCGTCCACAATATCCTAGCCAACGCTGCTCCGTCGCCGCCGTTGTTGCCCTTGCCACAGAGAACCAATATTGATTTGCCCTTTACCGAGCCGCCAAGTTTTTCTGTGATAACGCGCGCGACAGCATGTGCGGCGTTTTCCATCAGCAAAATCGACGGAATTCCGTATTTTTCCGTCGTCAGGCGGTCGACCTCGTGCATTTCTGCTGATGTAAGTACTTTCTGCATCGCTTCTTAATCTATCACAAAGAAAATGCCCTCGAATAACGCGAATTTACCGACTTAAGCCTTATAAATTCGTGTTATTCGCATAATTCGTGGGCAAAAACAAAAAAAACCGCATTCGATGCTAAATGCGGCCTTACGTTAGCTATAGATTTTTGTGGATTGCGAATAGACCTCGACGGCTTTCAGCGCAAAAGGATTTGCCTGCCACTGTGCTTGATCACTGTTTACTTCCGTTCAATTATTAGAAATGTATATTCGCCGCCGCTTTCCAAAATTTTTCCGGCCTGCGAAGTTAAACGATTTGTTTGCAGTAGTTTGAGTATGCTCCCGGGTGGATTCGAACCACCGGCCTTTCACTTAGGAGGCGAACGCTCTATCCAACTGAGCTACGGGAGCAAGTTCCCTAGGAGCTATAGTTTACCAGCGATTGAACATTGTAGCCCTCGAATTTCTTTCGCCCGCCCAGAAAATCAAGCTCCACCACAAAAAACAGGCCGGCCACGACTCCGCCGAGCCCCTCGACCAAATCGACGACGGCTCGCGCCGTACCGCCAGTCGCCAGAAGATCGTCCACGATCAAAACGCTGTGTCCCTCGCCAACAGCGTCTTTATGAATTTCGAGCGTATCCTGGCCATATTCCAGATCGTAGGAAACCGTTACCTTTTCGGCCGGAAGCTTTTTCGGTTTTCGAACCGGGATAAATCCAACCCCTAGTTGATAAGCAAGCGGCGTCGCGAAAATAAAACCGCGCGATTCGATTCCGATGACAGTGTCGATATCGAGGCCGCGACAGAGTTCTGTCAGTTCGTCAATTGTCTCTTCCAAACCCGCCGGGTCTTTGAGCAGCGTTGTTATGTCGTAAAAATTTATGCCCGGTTTTGGGAAATCCGGCACCTCGCGAATTAATTTCTTTAGATTTTCCATGTACTGATTAAGTTATCTTTCTATCCTGAATGATGAATAAATATTGTTGGGTTCGAGCACGATCTCTTCAACTTCATCGACCTTCGAATAGCTCGGCCCGGCTATCAGATCGTGTTTGAACGCCTCGACAAAACGCTCGCCGCCCTGTGCAAATGCTTCCACGCGTCCGTCCGGCAGATTTTTCACGTAGCCTCTGACCTGATGTCGAGCTGCCGATCTTTGCGCAAAATATCTGAACCCAACACCCTGAACGAGGCCGCGAATCAGAAATTTCCGGGCGATCATCATCGTAGTGTCTTATCCGAGGGCATCGAGACACTCCATCAACGAGCGTTGCCTGCAAGTGTAGATCGGCATTCCGCGAAGCGTGAATTTGCTGGCGGGAGTTTGCCGCAATTCCTCGGCAAGGGCTAGAAAATCCCTCGGTTCGTCGGTCTCAAACGAGATTATATAATCCTGATCGCTAAAACCGAACGCATGTGTCAGATGAATTCTAATATTCGGAAACTTCTGCCCGATCATAAAATTCTCTTCTATCAAGGCGTCTCGTTCTTCGCCGGTTTTTTCATACCAATCCTTGTGTTTCGCGCAAGGATACACAAAATGATACTTTTTCTCGCCGGCACTTACGTGAAAGCGGTCCTCCTTGCTTTCGGAGACGAACATCCGTTTTTTTGTAACCGCCAGATAGTTGTCCGCCGTTTCAAAATAGCTGCCAAGCTGTGTGCGATATAGCTTTGCGGTCATTTCCTGGATTAGATCCATTGAGCTTCCGATTCGCCAAAACATCAGATCGGCCTTCGAATCGAAACCAACGAGCGAATAGCTAAACAGAAGAAAGTCATCGCGAAATCGGTCGTAAACCGCCTTAAATTCACTTTTGAAAATACTTTTGGTCTCGGGATCGAGCCTTCGCCACTCCGGATTGACACGCAGGAACATAAAATTGATGAACTGCTTCCGGATCTCGGGAAACAAATGCGGCACTTTCGTGTCGTCCACAAGACGCAGGCCGCCCGGTTCGTTTAATTCTTTTTGTAAGTTGAGTAATTCTATCAATGCACCCTACTTTGCCGCAAAACCAAGAAATTCATTGTTGCAAGATTTACAGCCAATGTCCAAATCGACTCGATTTAAAGATACCGGAGTCCCTAAAAAAGATTGACTTGATAACGTAACAAAAGTTAACATTCATCGGCCCTTTTTATTTTCGCTTGGATTGCGGTTCAGTTGACTGGTTTTTGCGCCTGGTCATTAGTTGAATCGCCTCTGATTCGTTTATCGCGAAACCTGAGAGCCATTTGCTTTGTTCAAGTTTGCAAACACTTAAATCACTCTGTTCGCCGCAGCGAATCAGAGCTTACAAGGAGCACGAAAACTATGAGGCGTCGGTTAAGTCTTTTCCTTCTTGCAACGATTTCCTTGATTCTTCTAAACACCGAGGCAAAAGCTGAGATTTTTGTCGCATATTTGTCGTCCGCTCAGGAAGTGCCGACAAATGCATCGACGGCAACCGGTTATGCCCGAGTGGTTTTGAATGAGGCAGCGGGAACTATTAATTTCACAGTCGTCTTTAACGGACTTACCAGCAATCAAACGGCCGCGCACATTCATGCGCCTGCCCCGATCGGAACCAATGTAGGTGTTGCGATAAATTTCGGAGCTGTCGGCGGCACATCCGGCACAATAACCGGCGTAGCCGCTATAACACCGACGCAGATCGCGCAGCTTAGAGCCCATCAGGGATATGTAAATGTACATTCGGTGAATTTTGGCCCTGGAGAAATTCGCGGACAACTCGGCATTCCCCGCCCCGTTGACTATGACGGCGACGGCCGAATGGATCTGAGTGTTTTGCGTTTTCCGAATGTAGCCCCGCCGGGCGTGGCCCAGATAACTTACTGGAACCAAACCAGCTCCAGCGGCGTTCAGGTAGCAAATTGGGGCAATGCAAATACAGATTTTCCTGCTCCCGGTGATTATGACGGCGACGGTAAAGGCGACCTGGCAGTTTATCGGAATGGCCAATCCGCCGGTGCGTTAGGCGCTTTCTTCATCTTGCGGTCTTCTGATAGCACATTTCAGATATTCAATTACGGCGTTTTCGGTGATCAGGTTGTTGCGCGCGACTACGACGGAGACGGCAGAACCGATCCTGCCATATTTCGTCCGGGGGCAGCCGCCGGCCAGCAGGCGTTTTGGTGGATAAAACGAAGTACCGTGCCCGCCGGAGATTTGGTAATACCGTTTGGCACGACGGGTGTAGTAGGAACCAGTGGCGACACTCCCGTTCCCGGAGATTATGACGGAGACGGAAAATTCGACATCGCCGTCTACCGGTTTGGAGGGCTAAGTCCTAATAACAACTTCATCATTTTACGCAGCCTTGATGGAGCAGTTTTGTTCCAGCAATGGGGAAATTTTACAACTGATTATATTGTACCGGGCGACTACGACGGCGACGGCAAATATGATCTTGCTGCGGCCCGTACGGGAGCAACGGGCACATCCCCGATGGTTTGGTGGATTTTACAGAGTTCGAACGGCCAGTCAAGAGTTCAGACGTTCGGTATCAGCAGTGATCGACCGGCACAGGGTGACTATGACGGCGACGCAAGAACCGATATTGCCGTTCACAGGGGAACGGGAAGTACATTCTGGGTCTTCAACTCCTTTACTAATGTTGGAACACCTACCCAATTCGGAATTACCAATGATTTTCCTGTCAACTCTTTCGACATTCGATAAAAAAGGCAAAATGTCTTTGCTGGGTGGTTTCGTAAAGAGCGCGGAACCACCCTTTTTATTTAAGATTGTTTGGCTTTAGTCTATAGCTGTGCCAAAATCATTGTGATGTTGCGATCCTTAATTTTTCTTGTGGTTTTAGCAATGAGCTCTGCCTCCGTTTTAGGCCAGCAGCGGCCGTTGATAACGGATGACATCGACATAACTCCCGCCGGCACTATTGAGATAGGAGCAGGCGTCGATTTTCTGCAAAACGTCAAATTCCCGCTTTCGGGTTTGAAGGGCGATCTGACCCGCGTAGGTGATATCCGAATCCGGCAAGGATTTGCTTCGAACGTCGAAATTCAAATCGAAGGAACGATACAAAATTATCTCGCTATCAATTCCCAGACGACACCGTCGCCAATTCCTTTGAACGTCACCGGTATTTCGACAAACGATTTTGACGATTTCACCGTATCGGCAAAGGTGAAGCTGTTAAGCGAGACACGGAATCGCCCCGCGATCGGGATGAAATTCGGTTTCCAGATGCCGAATACCGACCAGGCCAAAGGAATCGGGACGAATCAGATCAACATCTTCAGCAAAGTAATCATTCAAAAAAAGTTCGGCAAGGTGCTGGGTAAAGCTCCGCGGGCAAATATTTACGGTAACCTCGGCCTCGGAATTATGAACGCTCCGCTTGCGCGTTTTACTCAGAACGACGTGCTTCTTTATGGGTTGGCTGGTATTTTCCGGCTCAACGACCGGATAAATATCGCCAGCGAAGTGAATGGCAGGCTTAACACTCGTTCGGGCACGGCCCCGCTCGGCACGGAAAGCGTTGGGCAATTTCGCATCGGCACGCAGATAAGGGCGTCCGGTTTGAGATTCGATACGGCCGCTATATTCGGGTTGACCAAATTCAGCCCTCGAACCGGCGTGACGTTTGGCGTAACCTACGAATCGCCCAGTTTTTTTCCCGTGGCTAAATAGGTTTGATATTGATCGGCGAGTGGCCGCTCCCAAGATTCGGGGCGGTTCGAATCGCTTCACTAACAAATTTCTTCGCAATTCTGACCGCTTCATTCAAACTTTTTCCTAAAGCCAGATTCGCCGTTATCGCCGCCGCCAACGTGCATCCAGTTCCATGGGTTGCTGTCGTCTCAAAGTATTCAGCTTCGAAAACGTGGAGTTCTTCACCCAGAAATAAATAGTCGAGCGCTTGTCTTTTCGAGTTTTCGACATCGATCTTTTTTCCTGATTCCGCTTTCCGCATTCCGTACTCCACACCCTTAAGATGTCCTCCTTTGATCAAAACATTGCGGGCGCCCATCGATCGTAACTGTCTCGCGGCCGCCTGTACGTCATCGATTGTTTCAATAGCGATCCCGGAAATTCGCTCGGCCTCGGGAATATTCGGCGTTACCACGGCCGAAATCGGAAACAACATTTCGACCAGTGAACGAAGTGCGGCATCGTCAATCAGATCGAATCCGGAAGTAGAACGAACCACCGGATCGACAACCAAATTCGTTAGGCCGTTTTTGCGGATCAGCCGAGCGGTCTCTTCAATAATTTCGCGGGTTGGCAGCATTCCGGTCTTGACGGCGTTAACCTTGAAATCGCGCACTATCGGCTCGACCTGCCCTCTCAACGTTTCCGCCTTTTGATGAACCGCCCCGAATACGCCGGTCGTGTTTTGAAAGGTCAGAGAAGTTATAGCCGCAGTCGCAAAACACCCAAAGGCGGAAAACGTCTTTACGTCCGCGATAATTCCGGCTCCTCCCGATGGGTCAAGACCTGCGATTGTCAGGCAAACTTTCATATTTTCCCCGCTGGTTGAATTGATAATGATCCGTTTCTGATTTCTTCCAGCACATTCAGGTCGTTTAAAAACCTGATCGCCGCAAAGCCAGCCGCTCCGCACTCCAGCACTTTGTGAAAATTAGAACGGTCGACCCCGCCAATGCCAATCACCGGAAAATCCGCCATTTCCTCGCAAACCCGAAGCAAAGACTTTAGTCCCTTCGCCGGACCTTTTCCCGGCGTATCGAAAACCGGACCGAATAAAACGAAATTCCCTCCCGTTAGCCTGGCCTGTACGGCTCTTTCAGTCGAGTGCACCGAGGCTCCCACAATAAATTCCGGCGGAAAAGCGGCACGGATCTTTTCAACCGTCATCCCGCTTTCCGGCAAGTGCACGCCGTCTGCTTTCGCCGCGAATGCTATATCGGCCCGGTCGTTTACCAACAACTTTGAGCTTTTCGGACGCTCCAACGACGTGGCCTCTACAGTCAGTTCGAATAACTGTTTTGTGGAAAGCAATTTCTCGCGTATTTGAACGATTGAGATTCCCGCCGCAAAAGCCGATTCGATCCTTCGGATAATTTGCCGTTTTGATTTATCGAAATTTTCGGGAGTGGCCTCGCCTGTCGTGATCAGGCAAGTTAATGGAAACGGAGGCAGCGGCATCACTTTTTTTCATCCTGATGCTTACCCTGCAGCATGGCTACACTTTTGTTGAAGTGAGCTATCTCCCAAAATCCGATCACGAGATTTAGAACGCCGAGCCCAGTAACAGCTCCACGGAACCAATTCGAAGCAACCGTCTTTTGCAAAATCGGCAGGCCCGCTTTGTCGGTTAAAAATACAAGAAGATAATTCTCGCTCCAACTGCCGAAAAGCGTGTCCCAGGGCGATAGGATCAGATAGAACCCCAGCAGCATGCAAAGAATGATGAAAAAAAAGACGGTCAGCTTTTCAACCATACCGTCAAATTATAACTCTAGTTTTCGGGGTTAAACAACCGATTCGCTTTAAGCGTGATTAACGGGCAACGGTCAGCGACCTCATTTTTTCGCTGACGTCGCGGTAGTTTATGTTTTCGACATACACCTGTTCGAAAAAGCGGCCGGCATTTTCAATGTCGCCCTCTGCTTCGTAGGCACTAGCGAGTTCGTACCAAAGGCCATGACGTTCTTCGTCAGAAATGTCGAGCGTTTCCAATGTTCGAAGATACCATTTAATTGCGAGATTCGGTTTTCCGATCTCCATAAAACAATGGCCAAGCATGTTGGCGCATTGAAAAAAGCGTCGCGTCCCGTCGTTTGGTTCAATAGTGCTTACTGTATGCTGAAACTCCCTGATGGCCTCTTCTACAAGTCCCATTTCCTTATACGCAATTGCCGTGTTGTAGTTTGTTTCAAAATCCGAATTGCTGTCTGATGTAGTTTCTTCAAGCCCCAATTCACTCCGCAAATCGGCAAAGTCAAAACCGCCGCCGGATTTCCCGTTTCCGTTTAAGTTAACAGCATTGCCTTGGTCAAATGACAACTCATCTGACTGGACGCCATTGGCCTTTCTCTTCAATAAGCTCCGCAAATGCGAAACCTGCGGAACCGGACCAAAATCGCCTTCTAATTCATTGATAGCTTTTTCTGCGATTTCGGTATACCCGTTTTCGATGTAGAAACGGATACTGTCGGCTTCTTTCTGCAAACGCCCTTCGTCGTACGGATCGGGATCAGGAAGAATCTCGGCTGAAAATTCCTCGGACGGATCGGCGTGATATCCGTTTCCATTAGAGGTTTGCGCCGCAACTTGGGTGCCGATCATTGTAAAATCAATCGCCTGATCCTCATTTTTCGCTTTTGCATCGGCCTTCGGGGTTGTGTTGTTTCCTTTTAAAAACCGCTTGTCGAAAAGACATTCGTCGTCGACTGAATCCGCAAAACCATGAATCTCGTTTATTTCTTTCAGCCTTTCGGCATATGCCATCTCATGCGGTGCAATCATCACCATCTGCGAAAGGGCATAGCGTTCGTCGTCAACCGAATCGTTCTTTTTCGCAGCTTCAGCAAGGCGAATCAGCGAATCGCGGAACGCGGCTTCGTCTCGCTGCCAAGAACAATATCGAGCTAACAGGCGCAATGCCTCAAGGTGTTCGGGAGCTTTGTCCAGAATCTGCGAGACTATCGAGCTGAGTTCTTCGGCCTGGCCGCCAACCAGCAGATGCTCGGACGACATCGAAACGATTCTGGTCGCCGAAACTACGTCGCCTTCCAAAAGGTAAACATGGCCGAGTTCGAGAAGCTTTGGATAATTCGCCGGTTCCTGCTCGACCAATTTTATGATCGTCTGTTCCGCGCTTGCCAAATCCTTGACCGCAACATAACAGTCGATCAAGAGAAACTGAATCTCACGGTTAAAGGGCTGCTTTTCACGCAGTTGGCAAAGCCTTTCGATTGCGTCGGTTGGATGATCAAGTGCGAAAAGAGCATCGACAAAACCCGACAAAGCTCTTTGAAAATCAGGCTTTGCAGAAAGGGCTTTATCAAATGCGCAGGCTGCGTTCTCGTGATCTCCCTGTTTCGCAAATCGTTGTCCAGCCTCGGTAAACGCTTCAGCGGCTTCTTCAACCTGCTTTTCCTTCAGATACGAATCGGCAAGATTGAGATAGACCTCGGTGTTCGTTGAATCGAGCGAAGCAATCTTTTTCCAAATATCCAATGCATCAAGTTTCTTTCCCGAGTTTTGGAAATGCTCTGCCAGCGTCATGTAATGAGCCCGGGCCTCTTTTACGGAGCCTTTCTCTCGATACAATTCGGCTAGCCTGGAACAAACCTCTATCGAATTTGGTTCCAGCTTTGAGATCTTGTTGTAGATCGCAATTGCCTTATGAGCAAAACCCTGCTTGCTATAATGTTCTGCAACGAAAGTGTAGCAGCCAACGGCGGCTCGGTTTTCCGAATTCTTCATGTATAGGTCGCCAAGCATATTCATCGTCCCAAAATCTTTGGGATCGTGCTTGAGAACCTGTTTGAATTCGCCGATGGCAGCGCGGATTTTACCTTGGGACAGGTATTTCTCGGCATTCCGCATTGCCTTTGTCTTATCGAAATTCATCTTGGGGCTAGAAGAGTCTTGAAACTACTATCGAAGTCTGCAAAATAATCGCTGCGAACTTAAGGGCTTGACGGCGATCTACACTAGATGAGTGCAGGCGGAAATTGCAGAACCTGCATCCTGTAAATTAACACAAAGTACGAAAAAGTGTCAAATTTTTTTGACAAATTTTGTAATTGTTAAACATTTGTTGAGGCCTGAGCATCGTTGATTTTGCGACGGCGATTCCGTAATCTTAGGTTTCGCAACAAGAGAGTAATCGATTATGCAAGCTTTAATATTGGCCGGTGGCAAAGGAACCCGGCTGCGTCCACTTACGGTTTACACTCCAAAACCAGTCGTTCCGGTTGTAAACAGGCCTTTTTTGCTTTACCAAATCGAGATTCTCGCCCGGGCCGGAATAGACGACATAACCCTTTCGCTGAGCTATCAGCCGGACAAGATCGAGGATATTTTGGGCGACGGGGTGGATCACGGCGTGAAATTGCGCTTTATCACTGAACCGAGCCCAATGGGGACGGGCGGAGCTTACAGGTTTGCGGCCGACACCATTCGTGAAACCACGATCGTATTTAACGGTGACATTTTGACCGATGTCGAGATCAATGACATCATAAATCTGCACAAGGAAAAAGGCTCGGAAGCAACCATTGCCTTGGCTCAGGT
>JBQTJB010000273.1:0-7715 GCA_052387555.1 Blastocatellia bacterium
GGCAGCTTGTCGATGGGCTGAACGGCGGTGCCAGGGATCAGGTTTTGCTCGGCATAACGGGCAGCGGCAAGACGTTTACGATCGCTAATTTGATCGACAAAACGCAGCGGCCGACGCTTGTTCTAGCGCACAATAAAACGCTCGCGGCACAGCTTTATCAGGAATTCAAATCGTTTTTTCCCGAGAATGCGGTCGAGTATTTTGTTTCCTATTACGATTATTACCAGCCCGAAGCCTACGTTCCGGCAGCCGATCTGTACATAGAAAAAGAAGCGACGATCAATGACGAGATCGACCGTTTGCGTTTGAGCGCGACGAGGGCGCTGTTCGAGCGTCGCGACGTCATAGTCGTTGCATCGGTTTCGTGTATCTATGGTCTCGGGGATCCGGACGCTTATTACGGAATGCTGATCTTCATCGAACCCGGCCAGAAAATGAAACGCGAAGAATTTCTGCAAAAGCTGGTAGAGCTTCAATACGAGCGCGTCAACATCGATTTTGACCGCGGCGTTTTCCGCGTTCGCGGCGACGTGGTCGAGCTGTATCCGAGCTATCAGGAAAATGCTTACCGGATAGAGTTTTGGGGCGACGAGATAGATTCGATCTCGACTATCGATCCGCTGCTGGGCGAGGTGTTGCATAAGCACGAAAATCGGATTCCGATCTATCCGAAAACGCACTACGTGATGTCGAAAAAGACGATCAAGCAAGCCGTGAAAACTATCTGGCAAGAGCTGGACGAGCACGAAAAATTTCTGGTCGAGGAAGGCAAGATCGTCGAGGCTCAGCGGCTTCATCAGCGGACGATGTACGACCTCGAGATGATAAAGGAAATGGGTTTTTGCCGAGGCATCGAGAATTATTCACGGCATTTGACCGGCAAAAATCCGGGCGAGCCGCCGCCGACGCTGCTTGATTATTTACCGAAGGACGCGATGATGGTGATCGACGAATCGCACCAGACTATTCCGCAATTAGGAGCGATGTACAAGGGAGATCAATCGCGGAAAGGAACACTTGTCGAATACGGTTTTCGGCTTCCGAGCGCCAAGGACAACCGGCCGCTTAACTTCGAAGAATTCGAAGGCCGCCGCGGTCAGACGATCTATGTTTCGGCAACGCCCGGCCCTTACGAACTAAGGCAGACGGAAGGCGAAGTTATCGAACAGATTATCCGTCCGACCGGCTTGCTCGATCCGGTCGTCGAGGTGCGTCCCGTCAAAGGACAGATCGATGATCTGTTGGAACAGTGCCGTGTCCGCGCCGAGCGTAACGAACGCGTTTTAGTGACAACGCTTACGAAACGGATGTCCGAAAACCTGAGCGAATATTTCGCAGAGGTTGGCGTAAAGGTGAGCTATCTGCACAGCGAGATTCACACTCTGGAACGCATCAAAATACTCCGCGATCTGCGTCGTGGTGAATACGATGTGCTGGTCGGGATAAATCTTTTGAGAGAGGGTCTCGATCTGCCGGAAGTTTCGCTTGTGGCGATACTCGACGCAGACAAGGAAGGTTTTCTGCGATCAGAACGGTCGTTAATCCAGACCATTGGCCGCGCCGCCCGCAACTCGGACGGGAGGGCGATACTTTATGCGGACAAGATCACTGATTCAATGCGGCACGCCATCGACGAAACCAATCGCCGCCGTTCGATACAAGAGAAATACAACCGCGAACACGGCATTACACCGACGACTATCATCAAGGCAATCGAAGCTACTTTGGTTACCGCCTACGAAGCTGATTACTTCAAGGTGCCGTTGGACCTCGACGCGTTCGAAGAATATTCGCCGAAGCAATTAAAGGAAACGATCCAGCAATTGGAAGGTGACATGCGCCACGCCGCAAAAGAAATGAAATTCGAACAGGCCGCCGAGATCAGGGATAGACTGAAATATCTACGGGAAAGGGAATTGGCGGTTCGCTGAGCATGTCAGAAATACCAGCGTGAGCGTATGGTGCGGCGCCTTATACGAAATTGCCTTTTGAGTACACCGACTTTCGACCACCCGCTCACGCAGGTGGTTCTGACCTGCGTACTTCTTGTATAATCGATGGAATGCAAGTCAAAACCCAGCTGGATGAACTGCAAAACTATCTCACCGACGCCAGCAATATGCCGGGCGGGCATTCAGAGAAGCTGTTTGTGCCCGAAACTGAGGATGAGATTGCCGAGATTCTTCGCGAGGCGCATGAACGGAGAATCCCGGTGACTATTTCGGGCGCGCGGACGGGCACTGTGGGCGGCGCTATACCGTTTGGCGGGTGGGTTATCTCGCTTGAGAGGTTGAACAAGATCAAATTGATCGATAAGAAATCGAAGGGGGTACTTGTCGAACCTGGTGTCGTCTTGGCCGATTTCCAAAAAGCGGTCGAAGCCGAGGGCTTGTTTTATCCGCCGGATCCGACCGAGTGGAGCTGCCAGATCGGCGGAACGGTGGCAACAAATGCTTCGGGGGCGAGAAGTTTTAAGTACGGTGCGACGCGTGGGTTTGTACAGGGTTTAAATATCGTGCTTGCAACGGGTGAAAAACTGAAGATCAAACGCGGTCAGGCAACGGCCAAGGGCGGCGGGTTGATTGTGATACCTACTGTAGACGGCCGAATGATCTCGACAAAGATTCCGACATATAAACGCCCCGACGTTCGTAAAAACGTGAGCGGATTTTTTAACGAGCAGCCGCTCGATGCGATCGATCTTTTTATCGGAAGCGAAGGGACGCTTGGAGTGATCGCAAAGGTCGAACTGTCGCTGCTGCCGAGGCCGGAAGGTTTTTTTTCGGGGATAGTTTTCTTTGAAAATGAAAAAGACTTGCTGGCGTTTGTTGATGATGTAAGACAAGTTACGTTCGCTTCGCGAACGTGCGGGCAGGATGCCCGCGTTTCGGCGATAAATGCTTCGCTGATCGAATATTTTGACGATCGGGCGTTGGGTTTCATTTCGGAGAAGTTTCCCGAAACGCCTTCTGGCATGGCCGGAGCGATATTTTTTGAACAGGAAACATCTGCAGAAACTGAAGACGCTTTGCTTGAACAGTGGAACGAACTACTTGAAATGCACAACGCCGATCTGGATAAATCGTGGTTTACGACCAATGAACAGGATCGAGAGAAAATGCGGGCATTTCGTCATGCTTTGCCGGTTTCTGTGAACGAACGCGTCGTGCGGAACAAGCAGAAAAAGATCGGGACGGACATGGCCGTGCCGGACGAAAACTTCCCGGGGTTTTTGAACTTCTATAAAGAAACGCTCGATGCGAGCGGGATCGATTACGTGATCTTCGGTCATATCGGAGATTGCCATCTGCACGCAAATCTTTTGCCGAAAGACGATGCTGAGGCTGAAAAAGCCCGACATTTATACGGCCGTTATATCGCCCAGTCCATTATGCTGGGCGGCACCATCTCCGCCGAGCATGGCATCGGCAAACTAAAAAGCAAATATCTGAACGTGATGATGGGCGAGCGGTATTTGAACGAAATGGCCGAGCTGAAACGAGCGTTCGATCCGAACGGTATACTCGGCCGCGGGAATATTATCGAAGAAAAATTTGTTTAGAGTTTAAGTTAAAGCCTGAACTCCAAACCAAAGACTATGATTAAAGCAATTCTGATGGATTTTAACGGCGTCGTCATCGACGATGAGCCGATACAGCACAAGGCCTACCGTGAGGTTTTGAAAGCCGACGGTATCGAGATATCGGATGAGGATTATTATTCGCGTCTTGGAATGGACGACAAAACATTTGTCGCTTCTATTCTTGAAGCTGCCGGTAAAAAAGCCGAGATCGATAAAGTGCTTGAAGCAACTCGTGCTAAAACCGAGAAATGGCGTGAGATCGTTTCGGCTGAAATGCCGCTTTTTGACGGCGTGGAAAATTTCGTGAGAAAGATGTCGGAAGAGTTAACGCTCGGAATAGTCAGCATGGCGCGACGCGAAGAGATCGATTTTGTTCTGGAAAAGACCGGATTAATTGATGCGTTTGCTGTGATCGTCAGTGCCGACGACGTGTCAAACTGTAAGCCCGATCCCGAATGCTACAGAACCGGATTCCGAGCAATCGACGCCGTTCGAACCGCTAACGGCCACCTTCCGATGATCCATAGCGAATGCCTCGTGATCGAAGATTCACCACCCGGAGTCGCCGCGGCAAAGGCGGCCGATCTGCCGGTCTTGGGCGTCGCAAATACGGTCGATGTCGATGCGCTTCGCGCAGCCGGTGCGGGCTCTGTGACAACGAATCTTAACGATTGGATGCCGGAATCTGTGAAACGCGTCTTTGCTTAACAATGGATAATTGATAATGGACAATTCTCGGATATCGAGTATTGTCCAATGTCTATTGTAAATTTTCCACTTTCGAATTATGCCCGAACATTTTATTTCACGAGCCGATGCGGAAAAAGATCTGCTCGCTTGCGCGGCTTATCTCGCCGAATCGATAGTCAGCAATCAGGGACATGCCGAGGCGATGACCGCCGTCGTGCCAAGATATCTTGCAAAGGGCGATGTCGATCTCGCGGCTGAATTTGCAAATACGATCGATGATCCGTTTGCTCGGGACAGGTTGCTGATCATTGTCGCCGAAAAATGCGCCGCAATAGATGATGACGAATATGCAATGCAGCTTGTCGAAGCTATCGAAGACGTCGGAATGCAGGCCGAGGGCCGCGAACGTATCGGACTGATCAAGGCGGGGAAAGGCCAGTTTGAAAAAGCCCGAGAATTGGCCGATGAAATGTCACATCCCGACTTTGTGTTTGCCGGCATTGCGGCCCGACAAGCTGCCGATGGCGACGAAGATGCCGCGAACTTAACGATTTCTGGAATCGAGTTTGCCGGCGCAAAGGTGACGACACTTTTGAGCATTGCACAAGCTAAATTGACGGCTGAAAAAGCGGAAGAAGCAACAAGGCTGCTGGAAACCGCAGTCGATACCGCCGCAGAGATAGAGCATGACGAAGAAAAGATTCGAGCGTTTTGCGACATCGGCAATTTGTATCTCGAAGTAAAAAGAAACGACCGAGCTGTGGAAACCTTTGACAAGGCACGCGGCTTTGCCGAAGAAATCGACAACATACACCGCGACGCTTTTCTTGCGGCGGTTTCGGTCGGTTTCCTGCGAGCGGGAAGCCAGGATCTGGCTGACCGTGCACTTGACCTTGTTGCCGATAAAACCCAGATCGCGGCGTGTTTGCTTGGCCATGCAAAACAGTTTTGGAGAACCGATCAAAAAACGGAGTCGGCCGAGGCATTGGAAGAAGCATACGCAATTCTGAAATCGCAAAGAGAAATCGAAACGCGAAGCGCAAAAGAACGATACGGTCTATTTACGTCGATCGCAGCGCAGTTTGCCGGGTTTGAAAAAGGCGAGCGGGCAATCGAGATCGCGGACGCGATCGAAGATGAAAACGAACGAATGTCCGCCCTTAGCCAGATTGCCACGATCCTCACAACGCAAGATAATGACGACCTCGCCCGCAACGCTCTGAACACCATCCCTGAAGATGCTCAGCGTGTATTCGCTTTGATTGGAATGAGCGATGCGAAAGTAAGGAACGAAGACCGAACAAGTGCTGTTGCCATGCTCGAAGAGGCTTCGCACATGGCTGAAACTATTCCTCAAATGGCTTCGCGTTCATCTGTCTATAACGAAATCGCAAAACGGTTTTATGAACTGAGCGAAATAGACAATGCGCTTTTAACGATTCACGCCAATTTCGAAACTATCACCGCGATACGTGACGAAAGAAGCCGCGTAATTTCGATCGTTAATTTATCGGAGCTTTATGAAACAGCGAAACTTGAAGTGGATCAACCCAAGCGAGAGACAATAAGGGAAATGCTACGCAGCATATGAATTTTTTTCCAGCAAGTCTTGAATGAAAACTAACAACTCACTGCGTGATGGGTACTAAAAATATCTTGACGGGAAGTATGACCTTTGGTAATACTGCATTATGAACGTCGATAAGGTCACAATTTCAATCGAATCGGATTTGCTCCGGAAGATCGACAGGCTAGTAAGAGCAAACGTGTTTCCAAGCCGCTCAAAAGCGATTCAGGTAGCTGTTTCGGAAAAGATCGAGCGTTTCGACCGTAACCGCCTTTCCCGCGAATGCGCGAAACTTGATGTCAAGGAAGAGCAAGCATTGGCGGATGAAGGTCTTGCCTCGGAGGCGGCGGAATGGCAGCCATACTAAGGGGCGATATAGTGTGGGCAAATCTGGACCCGACTCAAGGACACGAACAGGCGGGTCTGCGGCCCGTTCTGATTCTAAGCCATAACGTATTCAACGCGCGGTCGGGAACCGTTATCGCAGTTGCTCTAACCAGCCAGGAACCACGCGCCGGTTTTCCACTTACTCTCGAACTTTCAACTTCAAAACTTCCGAAGAAATCGTGGGCGAAAATTAGCCAGATCAGAACTCTTTCGGTAAAAAAATTAGGTGCAAAATTGGGAAAAGTCTCTGCGGACGAATGGGATCAGGTAATCGAAGGATTGAATGAGATAATTGGGTAAACATATTCTTGCTAATGAATGATCCTGGTTTTTGGATAATCGAAAGACTTTTGACTGATGAAGAATGCGATAGAATCCTCAAGGTCATCCTTCAAAACCTGAAAGGACGCACCAAAGCAGGAATTCGAAACCTAATGGCGGTTTCTGAGATTAGTGAGCTTGCAAACGACGAACATGTTTTGTTGTTAACCGAGCGAATTTCCGGGAAAAGATTGATTCCTTTCAAGGCTACGCTTTTCGAAAAAACAGGAAAAGCAAATTGGCTTGTTTCGTGGCACCAGGACACTACTCTGCCGCTTGAGAAAAGTACTCAAGGTGATGGCTGGGGGCCGGTATCGGTAAAACAGGGAGTCACTTTTGTTCACGCTCCAACATGGGTACTCAAGAAAATTCTTGCATTGCGCATTCAGCTTGATGCTTCGACTAAGGATAACGGGCCATTGCGTGTAATTCCGGGATCGCACCTAAAGCGGCTAAAAAAGGATGCAGAATTCGAACAGACTCTTGCATCAAGAGACGAAGTCGTCTGTACAACCGGTAGAGGAGGCGTGATTGCAATGAGTCCACTTATTATCCACGCTTCGTCTAAAGCTATAAATAATGAGCCGCGACGTGTTCTGCACATTGAATATGCAGAATCTTTGAATCTGGCTCCGGGAATTCGATTGGCTATTGCCTAAAAACTAAATTTCGTCACTAGCCACTAAATCTTCAAAATTCTCTCGTCTTCTGATCAGATCAGCATTTCCTTTTTCACGGATCAGTACGACCGGCGGCAGGAAACGGCCATTGTATTGCGAAGCTTGCGCGAGAGAATACGCTCCGCAGTTCAGCAGTGCGAGGATTTCGCCGGGCTGGACGTTTTCGGGGAGCAGGCGATGATCGGGGAGTCGGCCATGGCCCTCGATATCGAAATAGACGTCACCGCCGTCGCAGAGCGGGCCGGCAAGTTTATAAGGCGTGTCGTGCGGTTCACCGGCACGCTCCGCCGAAATCAGATGGAAGTACCATTTGTAGGTTTCCATCGAGAGCAGGATGTTGAAGCCGGCGTCGGTGAGAAGCCAGGTATCAACAGACAATGGAGAATGGACAATAGACAATTCAGGGCTAGATTGTCCATTGTCCATTCTCAGCTGTCCATTGGAAACGGGTCGTTGTTTGGCGTTGCGGACCGTTGTGAGACATATG
>JBQTJB010000274.1:0-2288 GCA_052387555.1 Blastocatellia bacterium
CCGATGTGGTAATCACGATCAGCCCGATCAAAGCAGGCCCGAGCAGCGGAACAAATTCGAATATTCCCGCCAATATGCCCAAAAGCAAAGGGTATTTCAAACCGATAAAGTAAAAACCTATGGTACAAATAACGCCAATGATAAAACATGAAATGAGTTGGGCGCGAGTGTAGGCCGCCAGGGTCGTGTTCACGTCCTGCATTACAGACTCCGCACGCATTCGCAAACGTCCGGCGGGAAACAGGCGCAGCACGGCAAGGCGAAACAGATTCACATCCTTAAGAAAGAAAAAGGCAAGTATCGGCACCAGCACAAGCCACGGCGCGTATGTTATAAGGCTCACGAATACGCCGCCCAGAATGACGCTGGTTATGAAGGTCGTTACGGAATCGATGCCTTCGACAACCTTTTCGTTGACTTTTGTTTCGAGCTGCTCCGGCAGCCGTAAACGGTCGAAACGTCTGCTTAGATCGTTTGCAGTTCGCTGTATTGACGCTCCATAAGTTGGCAGATTAGTTATAAAATCCTTAGCCTGTTCTACAACCCTCGGCGCAAGGCTGGCAATTCCGAGTGAAACTGCCGTAAAAACAACGATGTAGGAAACAAGAATCGCCAGCGAACGCGGCATGAACCGCTCGATCTTTCTTGCCTTGAACGGCCGGCGGATGAGCTTTACTAAAGGGTCGATAAGATATGCGAAGAAAACAGAGACCACCACAAGAAAAAAAAGATAAGTCAGCGATGTAAATACGCTCTGGACAAAACCTGCGATAAAAAGAAGGATAAGAGTTATGACGACTACGCGACCCACTGACTGAAATGAAAATGACGCGGGATCGAGAACGACACGAACCGGCTCACCCGCGGACGTGTCGGTCATTTCGCTTTGATCTTTTGTTTCTTCGGTCATAGCCTCGTCTAAATCTATCGTTTCGGTTCTGTTGAGTTAAGTATCTCGCTTTCCGGTTTGGAGAAATCCTGAAAACTGAATCGCTCTGTCATGGCTTTCAGGCTTTCAGGCGGCAATCGGAAATTCGATCCTGTTATCAAGGCCTTTCCGTCGTCCGACAACTTGCGTCGGTTTACTTCCATCGGCGTATTGGCGATGATGAATCGTTTGTCGTCCGTTTCAAGTTCCTTGCCGTCCTTTCGCCGAAAAACATGGATGAAGTTGAAATCAGCCGTTCGCATCGACTCCAGATCACTCTCGAACGAAGAAGGTACCGGTTTTGAATCAGTCAGAGGATCAACCGAAGGTGAAGGATTTTCTGCTGCCGAGTTCATGATCCTTTGATTCGGCCCGCACCCAACTGAAAAGTAAACAAGACAGGTAAACAAGACTAAAAAAGCCTTGCGCACAATAAAACTAAATCGAAATAGTGATGCTAAATTCCCGTTCACTTACTTATCCTCTTCCTCATCGCTATTTGTCGAGTTAGCGTTCGAATTTGCCGAGCGTTCTTCTTCGTCAAGCTGGCGTTTTTCTTCCTCGGTTTCTGGTTCGTCCCTGGCCTCGGACGGAGCTTCGCCCTTTTGTTCACGAATTTTTAGAATCCGTGACTCATCATCTTCATAAACAATGTTGGCCCAGCCGCTTTCGAGCAGCTTGGCAACCATATCTTCGTTTTCCTTGGCATCGACAAAGACGTAGTGAGCACCGAATTTCTCGCGTATCAGCGGCCCGGCTTCGTCTTTTTTACCCTCTGCTATTTCGGTCAGCAGTTTGTAAAGTTCCGGATTCTCGGAGAACAGATAGTTCGGGTCGAGGCCGTAAACGTAAGTGTGCTTTGTGTTAAAAAAGAAAAGTTTCGGAAAGTCGTCCCAGCTCGCGTTAAAGAAACGCTGCCCGGCGGGGATATTTTCCACGCCGTTTTCATCGACACCGGTTGCCCATGCCATTGCACGTTGATATGTGTCGTCGGCGCCGTTGCTCTTTATTATGCCTATCAGACCGCCGTGCTCGATGCCGAATCGCTGAAGCCCGACCATATTAACCATAAAGTAGGCGAACAAGAGAATACCCAGGAGCCAAACGCCCGCGTGCCGCAGATTTTGCCAAAGCTCCTGCTTCTCGGTCTTCTTGTTCACGTCCAGATACGGTTCGATTTCGCGTTTGAATTCATCCGGCAGTTCGACGGCTTTCTTCATTGTGAATGCCTGCCAGCTAAAAGCTGCGAAAAGCACCGCGAACGGCGGGAAATACTCTGCAAACCGCTTCGAGCGAAACTGAGCCGCAAGCAGGATCGTAACAAACATCAAAAAGAACGTAGCTTTTTCGGGAAGCTTGC